>DATLHP010000096.1:0-4527 GCA_035539835.1 Bdellovibrionales bacterium | reverse complement strand
GAAAGGATGCTCGCGGGCAAACATTCTATATCGATTCTTCAAAGGGCAGCGACGAGAACACGGGCCTTGCCGAAGAAAGCCCATGGAAGACATTCGCCAACTTAAAGATTCGAGAAATCAAACCCGGTGACACGATTCTTCTCAAACGCGGAGAGGTCTGGTTCGATACTCTCTCAATCGAAGCCAAAGGAACTGAAGCGCAGCCGGTTCGAATTGGAACCTATGGTGAAGGTCAAACACTTCCGATCATTTCGGGTTCTGTTTCGGCCGTAGAGATCGAGTGGAAGAAGCTGACCGGAAACATCTGGTCTGCTCAAGTCGCGGCGTCAGAAGGCGAAGAGCCATTGAGAGCCTTTCAAGGAGACAAAAGTTACCGCCAAGAATTTCTGAAAGAGCGTTTTCGGCGTTTGAAAGCTGAAGGCGATTGGGCTTGGGAGTCAACCGACGGCGGTACGCTGTTTGTTCGCTCAACGCATTCGCCGGCGAGCTGGCGTGAACCGCTTGAGTTCAATGTTCGTCGTTATGGAATCGACATTCGTGGTGGTTCACATTTTTCGATCGAAGGTGTCGCTGTCGTTCGCGCTCGCGATGGGCTCAGGGTTCGGGGTGGTCACGGTGTGATTAAGAATCTCGTTGCCGAAGAAAATTCTGTGAACGGCGTAGTGATCAACGGTGGTTGGAATCGAATCGAAAACGTTCGTTCGCTTCAAAACAGAGTCGGCTTCTTTATTGAGGGTGAAGACAATCAGTTGGATCAGATTGTTGCACGTGAAAATATTGAAGATGGAATTCAGTTCGGTCCAGAATCTGGCGGCGGAAATTCTGTCAACGGCGCTAAGATTTCCGGCAACGGAGAAAATTGCATCGATGTTAGAAATGGCGATCAACAGATCAACGGTGGAGAGCTAGCGAGCGATGCAGAAACATCATCGGGTTGTATTCTCGCGCATAAGAATCCGCTAGCGGTTCGAATACAGAGTGCCAAACTCTCGTCCCTCAAGAGCGGACCGGCGGTTTACGTCTCTGATGGTTCGCGCGTGAGTGTCGATCGTTGTGAGCTTAAGTCCGACGAATCGTCGGTGATCTTGCTGGCCGAAACAGCGGGCAACGGGAGCGTGATCGTCGATTCGAAGATCGGTCCGGGAGGATCAAAGTCAAAATCTCTCATTGAGGTCAGGCATGGACGTGGTCACCGCATCAGCGGAAACACGTTCATGGCAAGTGATGGCGTCGTTGCAACGAAGGTCAACGGATCAGCTGCGATCATGACTGACGATTGACTTTAGGCCCGTCATCGAATGTGATCGAAGAATCAGCACGGAATTGTCATCTGGAGGTTCTTCATGCGTGTTTCAAAAGTACTCGGCCTTGCAGCGCTTAGCTCGATCATTCTGATGGCGCCAAATGCATTCGCGAAAGATCTCACAAACCGTCTCGGCGTCGGTTACAAAAACCAATTCGGTATCGATATGCCAGCGGTTGCAGTTCAGTATTACCCTGGACCTGAGCTCGGGTTCTCTGCATCGGTCGGTGTCGACACCGAAGAAGACAATTCGAAATTTGGTATCAATGCGAAGCTCTATCGAATCATCTTTCAAGAAGATAACCTGAACTTCTATTTGGGCGCTGGCGCAGGAATGCTCAGCCAAGAGATTGCAAGTGAGAACGAATCAGGTTTCGAATTGATGGCGTTCCTCGGCGCTGAGTTCTTCTTCACAGGCCTCGAAAATCTTGGTTTCAGCTTCGAAGCGGGCACTGCGGTGACATCGCTCTCGAGCAACGTTCGCTTCCGCACATACGGCGATCATCCACTTCGCGCCGGAATCATGTTCTACTTCTGATTCCTAATTTCCAAACTATGCGCCGATGCTCATGCATCGGTGACGCTTTCATCACGATGAGTTGGCACGCGAGTGTCGAAACTCTTGTCAGAGTGACGAGTTCCGTCACCGCCAAATCGATTTAAACCGAAGTAGTTCACTCAAGTAGCTAGAACCGTGGCGCTTTCTCGTGAGGCTTTCGTTTTTTCAAGAGCGCGAAATATATACTCGTAAGCTATTGAAATCACGAGGCTTTATTGACCCCTTCGCTTTGGAAGAACATACTCCCCCTGATTCAGAACGTAAGTGGTTAAAAGCCTATTTTTCGAAAGAACCAGGAGAGTAAAGATGGATTTCCTTACTAGTATCGCGAAAGCATTCAGTGACGGTGGAATTTGGATGTATTTGATCGCCGCATTTCAAGTGGCGTCGATTGCGATCGTCATTGAACGTACACTCGCACTTTTCAAAGATCGCGATGTGAACCAACTCGAAGTCGTAAAGACATTCGAAGACAACATTCGTCGTGGCGAGATCGATACAGTCGTTGCGAAGGCACAGGCGAACAAAGCGATCAACCCAGTTGCTCGCGCGATCGAAGCAGGCGCTAAAGCCGCGCAAAACTTTGGCGGTAAAGAAGAGATCCAAGGAAAAATGGACGAAGTTCTTCTTCTCGAGAACTCCCAGCTCGATAAACGAGTTGGTTTCCTTTCAATGCTCGGTAACGTGGCGACCCTCACAGGTCTCCTTGGAACGATCACTGGTATGATCAAGTCGTTCGCGGCTGTTAGCCAAGCGAACCCTGCTGACAAAGCAGCGCTTCTTTCTTCAGGTATTTCTGAAGCGATGAATGCGACAGCTTACGGTCTTATCGTTGCGATTCCGGCACTCGTTGCCTATGCGATTCTTCAAAACCGTTCGAATGCTCTTGCAGACGATCTCAACCAAGCCGCTCTCAAGGCTTACAACTGGTTGAGCTACGCGTATGACCCAGTATCGGTTCGCGCGACAGCGTCGGCGAAGAAAACGTCATCTAAAGACCGCGAAGTTAACGCTTAAGTTTTGAAGACCCCAAAGAAAGGGTTCGCACTATGAGAAAGAATCGAAAACACCTGGACTTCGAGGTCAATCTCATTCCGTTCATCGACTTGTTGTCGACATGCATCTGCTTCTTGCTCCTCACTGCGGTGTGGGTCAGCGTTGCGAGCATCGACGTGAAGCAAGCGGTTGGCGGTCAGCCCGGAGATGAGTCGGCAAAGAAACCAACGATGTGGGTTTTGATGAAGGCAGATGGCGACTTAAGTTTCGATATTCAGAACTCTCGTTTGCCTGCTCGTCTTGCAAAATTCACTTTGCAAGGCCAAGCCGGAAAACCCGATGTCGAGCGTATCTCTGGAATCGTCGAACAACTGAAAGCGCGTGAGCCGAGCTTGACGACGGCTCTGATTCAGCCGCAAGCAGTGTCGGTTTACGAAGACATCATTGATCTGATGGATCAATTCAAAAAAGCGGGCCTTGCCGATCTCGGCGTGGCGCCACTTTGAGGAACATAATATGTTGAAGCAAGGTGTTCTAAACAATTCGGCTCTGCAGAGCGCGATCGGTGAAAGCTCGGTGATTGCGCCGAAATCAGAACGACAAAAGCGCTCGGTTCATGCCGAACTTCTTTTGACAGCTCTCATTGATGCGTTCTCGATTCTCGTGATTTTTCTTCTGATGAGTTTTTCGTCGACAGGCGAAATCTTGTTCATGAGTAAAGATATGCAGCTTCCGAAGGCCGCCATGACTGAACAGCTGACTCGTCAGCCTGTCGTCAAAGTCGAGCAAGGAAAAATCTTTCTCGAAGAGAAAGAAGTTTCTGAAGATCGACTCGTTTCGGCTCTCATCCAGCTTCGCAAGAAATTTCAAGCAGAGAATCCTGGCCAGGAGTTTCCTGGCATGTTGACGGTTCAAGCGGATCGTCGAGTGAAATTCGAAAACCTGAACGGAATCGTCTTGGCTTCAAGCCAAGCTGGTTTCAGCGATATCAAATTCGCTGTCGTTACTAAGAATTAAGCAAGGGATCAGTCATGAGATTGGTACTCGAAAATAAAGATGGTCAGGCAGTTCGTACGTTCAACGTACAAACAGCCAACCTCGTCGTAATTTCCCGCCGGGATACTCGTCGTGTTGAAGTCGTTGCGACAACAGCGAATCTGGACACACAGAAAGTTCCTTACGAGAAAATCGCAGAAGTGACGGTTTCTGAGCTCGAACAAAAGCCATTGGCGATCGCCGGTGGACGTTTGCGAGTAGCGGGTCTCATCAAAGAAACGGTTCGCAATACTCAGCCTGTTGTCGAAGACGACGAGCAGTGGAAGACGACTCTCAAGCGCGCAGCGATCGCGCAAGTCGCACTCATTCTTCTTTTCTTGGGTCTTTCGCTCAAAGACGGCGAAAAGAAACCTGAGGAAAAAGAGCAGATCGTTCAAATCGTAAAACGCATCGAGCTCCCGAAGCCGCAACCAGAGCGTCGTGTTGTTGCGAAGCCGATTCAAAAACGTGTTGTCTCAAAACGTCCGACTCCGCGCCAAGTCGTGAAGCGTACGAAAGTGGCAAGCGTGAAGCGCGTGGGTGCGCTTTCTGTTTTCGGATCAATGTCGAAATCAAAACAACGCGGCGGAGTTAATCTCGGCGCTGTGAATACTTCGGCGGGTCCAGGTCTCGG
>DATLHP010000095.1:0-3425 GCA_035539835.1 Bdellovibrionales bacterium | reverse complement strand
GTCACATGATACTGAAGAGGATTTTGCCGACCTCTTCGCCGCTCACCTTACGAAACGACAGGCATCTCTGATGGCGACCAAGGGCAACTTCGGCTGCATCTTGCTCGGACACGACTCGAAGGTTTATGGCCCAGCGACGGGCCTCGAATTGAAGCATCCAGAGACGACCCAAGATGTGCACTCCACTTCGTTTTATCGACTTATCCAACAAGAAATGGATTTGGGTCGCTCGCTTCCTTCGAGTTGTCAGAAAATCGTCGATGAGGCCTTGCCTTCAATGAAACGGTCGTGCATTTAATCGGCGATGCAAAAGTTCGCCGCTGTTGTTCTCTTAGCTATTTCTATCCTTGGCTCAAAAGCCCGCTCTCATACGAGTGAGCTTTGCTCAGGCATCTTTCGTAAAAACAATATGCGCATTACTGCAAACCAATTGATTCCAACAGGAATCACGCGCGAACAATACGACGGCGTTCTTGATAAAATCGAAACTCTCTACAAAGAAGAAGTCGCTGCTGAAAAAGGTGAGATTCTCGCTGTCATTCGAAATTGGGGTGATGAGAGCGTGAACGCTTACGCCGCTCGCTCGACCATTCGTCGAATTTTGATTTTTCCGGGCGGTCTTGCTCGCCATCCTCAAGTCACTCGCGATGCCTTTGCACTTGTTGCCTGCCACGAGATGGGACACCACAGAGGTGGAGCTCCGCTTCGTACGACGAAGGCTTGGGCTTCAATTGAGGGACAAGCCGACTACTACGCGAATTTGAAATGCATGCGTCGGTTCTTAGCAGATGAAGACAACACGATCGTTCTAAAAGACGAGAACCTCGACATTCTCACAAAGAGCGAATGTGAATCCGAATTCACTGACACCAACGAACAACTCATCTGCATGAGAAGTGTCGTCGCCGGAAAAGCACTGAGTCGTATGTTCCGCGATCTATCCAGTGAAGACAAAACGGCCGATGTCGCGACTCCAGACCCTCTCGTCGTTTTAAAAACCAGCTCTGCGCATCCAGATACTCAGTGCCGCCTCGACACATACTTCAACGCCGCTCGCTGCGCCGTGCCCGTTTCTGAAGCAGTCTCAAACACCAGCTACCAAGACGGCACATGCGACAAAACCAAAGAACTCAACACAGGCTCCCGCCCCCGCTGCTGGTTCCTCCCCTGAAAGGTACCAGCTCGCTTTTTGGCCCGCAGCGCGTCGCCACAGAGTCGCGTTCGACGTTTTTATCCTTTAGAATTTCTGTATGGCTGACAGTGAAAAGCCGATTGGCGTGTTTGATTCTGGTATTGGGGGACTCACGGTCTTAAAGACCTTGATCGCTCGGTTTCCGAACGAGAGTTTCGTGTATCTCGGCGACACGGCTCGCCTTCCCTATGGTTCGAAGAGCCCCAAAACAATCGAGCGCTATCTTTTGCAGAACATCGAGTTCTTGCTCAATCAGAATGTAAAGGCGGCCGTCGTCGCCTGCAACTCAGCATCGACTGTTCTACTCTCGAACCCTTCTCTGGCCTTCCCAGTACCCGTCTACAACGTCATTGAACCGGGCGCCGCCACTGCCGTGCGTGAATCAGAAGCGAAGCGAATCGGCGTTCTCGGAACAAAGGCGACGGTCGGTGCAAAATCGTATGTTCAAGCGATTCATCGTTTGGATCGCGAAGCCGTCGTTTTTCAACAAGCCTGCCCTCTTCTGGTCCCGCTTGTCGAAGAAGGTTGGGAAGATGATCCGATCACCAATCTTGTGGTTTATCGCTACATCCAACCGATTATTCAGGCCAAAGTGGACACTTTGATTCTCGGTTGCACCCATTACCCGGCTTTGAGGCTCGCGTTCGAAAAGGTCGCCGGTCCCCATATTCGCTTAGTGGATTCGAGCCTTGCGATCTCTGATTTGATCGATGCCGACTTTGCTTCAGGACGCCTTGCTCGGGGGTCGAAGCCCGCGCCGTTGAGGCTTATGACGACGGACGTTTCTCAAAGCTTTTTCGATGTCGCTGCCCGTTTGATGAACCCGGTCGAAATTCCGCAGCTGGAAGCCGTCGATATCGGCACACCCAAGCCTTGACCGAAGCTCACGTCAAAGTGTCTTATGCCTTCTATGCAGGCGTTTCAGTTTGGTCTCACGACCACCGGTCTTCCAATCACAGCTTATAACTTCGGATCAGAAGGACCTCGCGTTCTGATCCTCGGTGGCGTTCACGGTGATGAGATCGAAGGTGTTTGGGCTGCCCTTGGGCTTCTCGAAAAATTTCAAGCGAAGTTCGATTTCAAAGTTCGACTGACGCTGGTTCCGATGTTCAATCTCGATGGCGTACTCGCCAAAGATCGTCGCAACGCAAACAAAGTCGATCTCAATCGCAATCTTCCGACAAAAGACTGGTCGCCGAATGTTGCAACCGAACGTTATCACCCCGGGAAAGCCGCCGGCAGCGAATCTGAAAATCACGCGCTCGTAAAATTCATCGATTCTGAAAAGCCAAAGATCATCATCAGCCTGCATTCATGGAAGCCGATGTTGAATATCAATGGCGACTGCCGCGCAGAAGCCGAAATTCTTCGCGAACACACAGGCTACATCATCGACGAAGACATCGGATACCCAACGCCAGGCTCACTCGGCACTTACGGCGGCAAAGAAGGTCGGGTACCGACTTTAACTTACGAAATCGAACGCGGTCTCGATCAAGCCTCGATTCTAAAAACCCACGTCCCCGCGATCATCGCCTCTTTGCGCGCCAGCGAAAAACGGAGTTCTACATGACGAACAATTCAGTTGAAAACCGAAAGCTCATCGAAAGCGTTTTTGATCAAGCATCAGGAGCACCAGAAATCGGTTCGCAAGATGTCGTTCGCGCCATCGAAGAAACAATTCGCTCATTGGATCGCGGCGAACTTCGCGTCGTTGAAAAAGGACCAAGCGGTCTTTTTCACAACGAGTGGTTGAAGAAAGCAATCCTGCTCTACTTCCGCATTCGCAAAATGTCGGTTGTGGAAGCTGGAGAATTCCGTTTCGTCGATAAAATTCCGGTGAAACAATGGACGGGCGACGAAGGTGTTCGCGTCGTTCCAAATGCCCTCGTTCGCAGAGGTGCCCACATCGCCAGCGGCGCGATCTTGATGCCGTCTTACGTGAATATCGGCGCCTACGTCGGCGCGGGCTCTATGGTCGACACGTGGGCAACAGTCGGAAGCTGTGCTTACATCGGCGCAGGAGTCCATCTTTCAGGTGGCGTCGGAATCGGCGGCGTTCTTGAGCCTGTACAGGCTTCACCCGTCATCGTCGAAGACGGAGCCTTCATCGGATCGCGCGCAATCTTGGTCGAAGGCGTTCACATCGAAGAAGGCGCGGTGATCGCAGCCGGAGTTACAATCACTGGCAGCACAAAGATCATCGACGTCACCGGCTCAACTCCTGAAATCA
>DATLHP010000094.1:0-4169 GCA_035539835.1 Bdellovibrionales bacterium | reverse complement strand
GTATGAGCGTGTGATGACTAAGTTGTCGAAGTTTGCGCTGTTGTAGTGAACGAGTGCTGACAAGCTCAGCGGAAAACTTTCGGCTTCGAAAAAGCACCAACGCAAAATTCCGCCGTATTGCGAGAGGCCGTCTTTTTGGTTGAACGGGGAGAATTGAAAGAAGACGTCGAAGCCGTGGTAGAGACCTTTACCAATAGAGATCTTCGCATAAGAGACATCTTGCTGAGGCGTTTCAAGTCCGTCGCCAAGCCGTCCGAGATCATCTGTCGGCAGGCTTTCGACTGAAACACCTATTTCGAAACCTGGATAGCCGCCCATCGGGTAAGGATTCGAGAGAATTTTGCTGCTGGTTCCGAACCCGAGAATTCTCAGTGCGTCTTCACGATCAGTTTGATTCAGATTTGTCGGGATGAGCACTTTTGCCATAGCAGTGCCCGAGAAGAAGAGAACGCAAACAACGAGAATCGCTCTGGCGGAAATTGATCGCATCGAGATTCATGTTCGATGCGCAAGCCCTGGCGGGGCAAGCGCATTCGTTATTTTCGCATTATGTCGCTGAAGCGATTTCGCGGACGAGGCGAAGAGGAAGCTCGGCTTCGTCTTGTCCCGATTTAACGAGACTTTCGAGCGTGCTTTCGAAGGGTCTAAATACTCGTGCATTTGAAGCGTTCGCACGCGAACTCTGCGGATTTCCGCCCGAGCCGCTTCCAGAAGGCTGACCTTCTTGTTGTCTCTGGAATTCAGTTTGAGCTGCGTCCGTCAAAAGACTGAGAGCGAAGCTGCTGGCTGCCTTGTTTTCTCTATTCTTGATGATGCTATGAAGGTAGCGAACGTAAGCGACCTCTCTGTAGTTCGCGAGGTATTCTTCGGCTTGTTCACGAACCTTTTTTGTTTCTTTTCCATTTTCGCGAATGGCGAACAATTTCGTGAAGCTCGGAGCGCTATGAGTAGAACCCAGAGCCATTGCTGCGAGCTCTCGCATTGGTTCGCGCGGGTCTTTCAACATGAGATCGATGACACCGTAGAAGATATCAGATGTCATCGATGCGCTTTGATATGCGCGGATGAACTCTGAAGTGCGGTCATGGTCGGCGCCGGCTAAGTAAGCGATCCATTCTTCGATGGTTTGTGGGCCGCGGTTCGGATCGAACATCTGATTGCGGATCTCGGCGTAAGCACCGCCACCTTGTGAAGCGTTGAACGAGTCGTTCGAATCAGAGGATTTATCGTCGTCGGACTTTGCTACTTCAGTCTCTTGAGTCGGCTCAGCTTTTTTCTTCTTCTTTTTCTTCTTATCGTCTTTTTTAGCGACCTTTTTCTTGTCGTCTTTCTTCGTCTCTTTCTTTTTCGCAACAGGCTTTGCCGTGGTCTTTTTCTCGATTTGTTCTGAAAGGCTGTCGATGAGGCCAGCAAGGCGTTGAGCGCGGTGTTCGAATTTCGCCTTCTTTGCTTCTTGGGCAAGATTGTAGACCGGGCGGCCTTCATCCATCATCTTGCGAATACGGGCGAGACGGGCGATGCGGCCACCGTCTGTTTCGGTTTTCGAGATCTGATAAGCGAGAGCCGCGAAGAAGACGAGCATCGCTAAGATCATCGTGAGTTTGCGGTCCATATAATCCTCCAACCCTTATCCACTTCTATTTCAGGAACTGCGCCGGATTGGCCTCTGGGAGGGGCATTCTAAGATGCTGAATTTTCAGATGAATTTATGATGGGTGGAGAGAGTGGCAAATACGGGGGGTGTCTATGATGCTGACACCCCCTATAGGTGCCCCAAAAAGCTCTGTATCTTTCGATGCTTAGCTTTAGTACGATTCCGACAGGTATGAGTGACCAATCGGGCATGCTTTTGAAATCGCTGAAAGCTGGGGACTTGCGGGCGTTTGCGCGCTTTCTCAGTCTGCTTGAGCGCGAAGGTCCGGCCGCTTTAGGGCGCTATCCAGATCTCATGAAACCCGAAAAACCCTGCTTCCGATTTGGTATTACGGGGCCTCCGGGCGCGGGTAAATCAACTTTGGTTGGTCAGCTGATCGCACGTTTTCGTGCACAGAATCTCAAAGTCGGTGTCCTCGCGGTCGATCCCTCAAGCCCATTTACCAAGGGCGCGATTCTTGGCGACCGCATTCGCTATACAGAACATTTCGTGGACCCAGGCGTTTTCATTCGTTCGGTCGGAACAAGAGGAAGCGTCGGTGGCTTGAGTGCTTCGTCATTTTTGATGGTGCGGGCTTTTGATCTTGCTGGTTTTGATATCGTTCTTCTAGAGACGGTGGGCGTTGGACAAACGGAGCTCGAGATCATGCACGTCGCGGACTGTGTTTCTGTGACGTTGGTGCCAGAGTCGGGAGATTCAATCCAGGGAATGAAAGCCGGGCTTCTCGAAATCGCGGATCTCTTTATCGTGAACAAGTCCGATCGACCCGGCGCTGATGCGTTTGTTCGTGAGCTTGAAGCGGCTCTGCATCTCGATCCCCATGCGGAAGTGAAGCCGATCGTGAAGACGGCGGCCGTGAATGGAATGGGACTCGATGAACTCGCGTCGAAAATTCTCGCGCTACGCTCGAGTGACGATTGGAAAAATGCGCGCGCGGGCGTCGACCGGTTACGCTCTGAAGCGCAGTCTCTTCTTCGAATGCAGGCTGAGCGTGAAATCGAAGAGCGTGTTCAATCAGTGAAGTCGACTGGCGATTTCACAAATCTTTTTAAAGACTGACTCAATCAGTTTCATCGTTTGAATCCGAGTGTCTCAAAGCGAAACAGATTTTGCGATTCGCACGCCCTTGTCATCGAATGGGCGTAGACTTTCAGTGCTGGCCTAAAGACCGGCATCTATGCAAATAGCCGCAAAAGCTCAGCCTAAATTCGCAGATATGCAAGAACGCGGGGAAGAAGAAACCCGCGCCGGGCTCCGTCGTCTTGCTGAACTCATACGGGATAAGAGGCGGTCAACCCAGCTCGCAGATTTGCCAAAACCACCTGACAAAGAAGAGCAGGTGGCCGCGCCTGAGAAAAAGAATAACGTTATTCAATTGAGTGAAATCCGTTCGGAGTTCGACTCGCATCATTTGATTCCATTCATTTTAAAGTGGCAAGAGCGTCGCCAACGCGAAAAATCGGTGGCCGACGTCGTAGCAGAAGAACTTTTACGACGGAGAGCCGCAGCTCTCTACCGAAAAATCGCGGACTCGTTGACGAAAGAAACAGACGAAGAAGAAGAGAGTCTGTTGCCAGTCGCATTGTCTTTGTAACTTGATCGTGCAACGCTCTCGAGTATGGGCGATGCCGACGATTTTAAATCCATCACGTTTGAAAAAGAACGACAGCATGCCCTCGAGGATTTGGCGCGTCTGCGGCCCGCATGTTCTGCGTTTCTTCGAGGAGAAATCGCCTTTCCTTGCACGATCATCAAAGACGAAGAAGACGAAATCATAGTTCGAAGCGCGGTGATACCAGCGCCGGCAATGAGTGAAAACGATCTTTGTGAGCTCATGTTTTCACTGCGAGATGGACAATATCTTTTGATTTCACGACTTCATGTGATCGACGACAAAACATTCTCACTCTCGATGCGAGGTGAGCTTCGTCGTTTGCAACGCCGAAATAATTTTCGAGTTTCGATCGACGGATTTCGCGGCACGTTCACCCTCTTTCACGAAGGCTCACAGCAAACAGTTTCGCTCATTGATTTGAGTGCGGGTGGAGCGCGAGTTCGCTGGCCAGTGAAGACTGCGGTTCATCCGATTGTGGATCGCGAGATGCGGGGAGTGCTCCGCTTTGAGCAGAATGAAATCGAGATTCCTGTCTCGATTCGATCCACATCGAGCGAAGGATCCCAGTACTCAGTACGCCTCGAGTTCGGCGAGATGAGCGGCGCCGATGAGCGAGCTCTGCTCTTTCTTTGTCTACAAGTTCAGCGAAACAAACATACAATTCTTTAAGTTCTTCAAATACTTAACGCAAAGCATCAAAAACACCTTCAGTTATAACGCAGCGCGCCGAAGAGTATCGGGACTACTGAAACGCAAACTTTTACGTGGGCTACGTCTCCAAAACCTGACCGGAGTGACTGCCGGTCAGGATGGATCTCAAAGGGAGACGCTATGGGATTACGGATTGCTACGAACATGGCTTCCATTTCCGCACAGAGAAATCTGGCGGCGAGTGAGAAG
>DATLHP010000093.1:0-10411 GCA_035539835.1 Bdellovibrionales bacterium | reverse complement strand
CTGCAGATATCGCGAAGAGCTTCGGTGATACGAAGCTGGCAACTGAACTCGCTGCGCCATCGACTTCTAAGAAAAAGTAACTCGCCGATTGTCGTGTTTGGGGTCGAAACGATTCTAGACCCTCCGGTACCAGCCTTGCTACTCCTATGAGAGTCATCTCTTTTCCGGGAGGCGCTGGTGACAAAACGATCCCTGCTACGTGTAACACTAATGGCAGCCATGAGTATGAATGTGGTTGTCGCATCGGCTGCTGAAGGCGATCTTCGCCTTTCTGGTCGCGATGGTATTCTTGAAGTTTCACACAACGGTCAGTTCAGAGGCGTTTGCGACGATTCGTTCGATCGTGTTGACGCTGAAGTTGCCTGTGCACAACTCGGTGGACGATTGATTCGATACAGCACCGGAATGACTGGTTACAACGATCAGTTTTGGCTCGACGATTTGAATTGTCGTGGCGATGAAAGATACCTTGATCAGTGCGGTCACTCAGGTTGGGGCGTAGAGAACTGCGGCGCTAATGAGCACGTTGCGCTCGAGTGTGACTTCTACGATCAAGAACCCGATCCGCGTCCGACACCGCGGCCAACTCCGCGTCCGACGCCACGCCCGACGCCTCGTCCAACACCGCGCCCAACGCCAGTGCCAACTCCGCAACCGACCCCAGTTCCGACACCCGCGCCGGTGCCTGGCTTGGTTCAGATCTACACAAGCTACAATCCTAGCAACCAAGACTTCGTGTACTCGTTCATTCCGAACGAAGGTCAGCATCTCGGATACCAACCACTTGGTCCTTCGTTCAAATTAGTGCAAGCAGCTGGTGGAAGAGGCTTGTACCGTTGCCTTGTGCGTGGAGCTGCCGATCACTTTTTGTCGATGGATCCGGGCTGTGAGGGTCAAGCGGTCGAAGGTTTGATGGGACACGCAGCAGTTGCGCAAGAGCCAGGAACAGTTCCGCTGTATCGAGGCGTGAAGCACGGTGCTGGCCACATCATTACCGTCAACTACGGTGATCTTCAGCGTCGCGGTTACACACTCGAAGGAATTCTCGGTTACGTTTGGTAGGTGTCCGTTTCTATTTTCTAAGTCGATCGATCAGTTGTGCGCGAATTCTTTCATCGATCTTAGGAACATTGGAAAGGAAGCGAAGAGCCATCGCCATCGTTTCCTTGCTTGGGTCTTTAATGTCTTCTACGAGAGCTGCTTGCGGATAGATGTTTGAACTCGATCCGCCGCCAGCTTGCGAGACGACGCCGAAGCGCTTATGTCCGCTCTTCTTTGATTCGAAGTAATGACCCCAAATCGTACAGTGGAAGTCTTTCAGTTCGCCGTTATTTTCAACGAGGTAGAGTTCGCAAGAATTCTGCCTCCCAACGTACCATTGCGGTTTTCCTTCGGGCGGCTGCTTCAGAATCTGAGTATCGATTGGACGTAAAACGACGGCTGAGAGCTCGACGTCAAGATAGTGATTGAGATCATTTGAGTATTCGCTGCTCTGCGGGTCGATAATGCAGCCAACGATCGAAGCGCTGACGTGAACGACACGCAACCGGAGAGCATAGTTTTTATCTTGTAGACGGAGCTTTCCATGAAGAACGGTTTCTTCAGGTGGAAGGGTTGCGAAGGATGTTTTTTGAAAGCCGACACCGCTGGTTGAGATGTTTGCGATCAGCAAATCGCGTCCGTCATTGGTAATGAAGTGCAACGGAAAGAATGGAAGTACGACACGAGGGGCGCGATCGGTTTCGGGCGGTTTTTTAGGTTTGAGCCAGTTGAGAATATTCATCGCCCAATTAGTCTATGTGTTTCATCATCAATGAGGCGACTGGACGAGCGTCCAATTCAACAGAAACCGTTGAATATAGAGGGGGCCAGGCGGCCGGGGCCGCCCCCTCAATCTAATGCGAGATTATTGAGCTGGATATCTGCTTGGGTCCAACTTCGCACAAGCTGCGTAGATCGCTTTGTCTTCTGGTTTTACTTGGGTCCCTCTGGCGAAACGTTGGCACTGCGCCTCTGTCACATTCAGTTCGCCGGCAGAGCGAGATGTGCCAGACATCGTGTCTGAAGCCTCTTTCTTCGTTTCAGAGAGTTCGCCTTGCGCTTCTTGAATATCTGAAGCCGCCTCTTCTTTAGCAGCATTCACGCCTTGAGCCGCTTTGTCTTGAGCTGCGCTGACGTCTTCGACAGCTTCTTGTTTTACGTTGCTGACTTCTTGCTGAGCCTCACGAACGTCTTCGTTTCTTGAGTCACAACCTACGATGGCGCCGAGCGCTAGCAAAGCCATTACGAGATGAGTTTTCATGGGAATTCCTCCTGTGCCTTGAAGCGTAACGTCGTTGTGGCCCCGATTCTTCTCAGAGCAATCGAGATTTCTGCACAAGTGAGACGAAAGCGAGCAGAGGAGGACTTTTCTATTGCGCTGTTCGAGCGAGACTCTCGGCGTCGCCGTGTTCCATCGTTTTGCCTGCCGCAGTTTCGCGCAAGTACACGACGAACTTGAGGAGCGGGTTTGATTGGTTCAGTCCATCACCAAA
This sequence comes from Bdellovibrionales bacterium, assembly GCA_035539835.1. Classification (GTDB taxonomy): domain Bacteria; phylum Bdellovibrionota; class Bdellovibrionia; order Bdellovibrionales; family JAMPXM01; genus DATLHP01. The sequence continues at coordinate 7,877 of DATLHP010000093.1, read as the reverse complement.
CGTCTTAACGATATCCTCTGGGTACACAAGCGGCGTTTTGCCATGGTGACTGAATTTGAAGTCGATACCGGATTTGTTCATCGATGCGATCGGCTCGTACGAGTAAGCAATCAATTCCGTACAGATCAAACGCTCGTCACTGCGAAGATCAAAGCTGTAGTCGTATTTTCTTCCATAGAAGCTGAAAGCAGAAGCGACAGCGAGAGCACGGTCTTTTTTAGAGAGATTCGGGCGTATCACTGCGAGTTGATCTTTGCGAATCGCTTCATAGATATTCGAAAAAATGACTCCGTCTTTTTTGCTCTCGAGGGCGGCAAATTGAATCGGCTTATTTTTGTAGAGTCCGCCGCCCACATACTGAAGGTAAATATCTCGGTACTTTGTTTCAAGATATCCAGAAAAATTTGAACAAGGCAGTTTTTGCTGCGCGCACAAAGCAGCGAAGGTTTGCTTGGTTTCTTCATCTGAATTGAAAAACTTGAAGAGCTTGTCGGGAGTGCCAAGGATTATTAATGAGTGTGCCCAGGCACCGTTGATTCCGATGTTCGTTAGTTTGTATTTGTGACGAATCAACGCGATGTCGCCTGGCTCAAAGCTTGGGGTGAGGTCATCGATCATTTGATCAGTGATGTAATGATCGCGAGGCAAATAGATATCGCTGGTTGCAGACAGAACGGCGGCCTGGATGCCATAGAATATAGGAGTCTGAAGCTTGATGTAGGATAAGTATCTTTTCTGGAAAGCATCCTGAGAAGCCACGAAAGCTTCAAGATCTTCATTGAGTGCTTCGAAGATCGTTTGACGTAAGTTCAAATCAAAACCTCTACGAATAGCAGATGAAATGACTTTTCCGTTTTCAATCAGCGTGCGAATTGTCGGGCTCTTTATCATCGATAGAGAGCGATCCTCCGAAGAGATCGATTTCCTTTCGGATTGGTTCTCGATCTGCTTCATGATGTCGGCGTTGATTTTCAAGTATGCGGTAACTCGAGGGTCGTTCTTGTTAATGCGAATCGCGTCGCCGAAATAGGCTGCATCATTGATTGTGCCAATGATGACGGTTGCGGATGCGAAATAGGCGCTTTGAAGTACAATGTACTTTGCAAATGAATCTACATCGTTTGTACGAAATCGATTCTTATAAGAATCGAGTTTTTCACCAAAAGGCTGCAAGCTGACGACGGCGTTGTTTGCAAAGGCAATCAATTCATTCCGTTTGTCATAAGGAAGAATGCCGCCTTCCGAGCCGCTGCGCTCAAGACGAAGACGACTGTGAGCAACAAAACTTCTCTGTATTTTAATGAGAGCCACGCGCGCCTCGAATACTTGGTCCCAAGTCATATCGAAACGCGGAGTCTCGGCTCGAGAGTTCGAGCCGAGAGTCAAGATAGCGAGCAAGAGAAAAGCGATCTGGCGAAGCATGATGAACCCTTAGTCTTCGAGAGGGATTGTCTTACGCATGTGATTCGGGCCCATGATGAACTTCAGGCCGGGAACTTGGCAGCGAGAATCGCTCAACTCTTCGAGGCGAAGTTCTTTTGAGAAGCCAAGATCCGTCTGGAACATTTGTTCGGCAGAGCGCGCGAAGTCAGGGTCCGTAACGACGATTGTTCCCTCTGTGTGCTTACCCCAAGATGCTTTTGACATATTGTATGAACCCACCGAAGTCAGAACTCCGTCGATCGAGAAGACCTTCGAATGGAAGGCGCCCGCAGTCAGCGTTTGTCCATCGCGCTCGACCGATTTCTGCCATTCGAAAATACGAACGTTGCCATCTGCATCCGAAAGGAGGTTGCGGTAGTGACAAAGCGCAAGAGGATACATCAACGTTCCGAAGTCAGGAAGATTGCGTGCTGATTCTGGTGAGTTGCCGACGATGATGATTTTTACGCCGCGTTTCGCAGCTGCACGAAGTGCATTGAGCATTTCGTCCGTTGGGCGGTTCGAGTGACAACCCCAAAGGATCTGCTTCTGCGCTTTGTTGATCGCATTGACGTAGAAATTCGTCATGTAGAGATGCGGGTTAGATTGTTCGACGAAGAGTTCGTTTTGCTGAGCATACTCAACAAGTGGCTTTGCACTCTCTGTGCGTTTACGATCGATTTTTGGACGTTGCGAAATGTAGCGCATAGTGCCCGAATTTCGAGGCAATGATTCGCGGCTCCAGTCATGGAAGAACTTCGGATTGTTCTTATATTCAGAATCGAAAACCGCTGCGGCACTTGCATAGTCTTCGTCTGTTGCGTCCATGTACTTTTTCGGGCCTGGTTTCGCATTCATGATGTCGAGAAGAGCGAAGTCTCGCAGAAGCTTCTTTGAAACCTCTGCTGCAATAGGACCTTTCACGAGAACATCAGTGTCGCGCCAAGCTGTTGGCGAGCCGTCGCCCCAAGCGGCGATCGGTTGAACGCCGACTTCGCGAATGAGCTCTCGATTCGAGAATTCTAGTGGAGAGTAGGCCGAGCTAACCAACGCGTTTGGTTTTCCGTAGATCTCGCCCCAGTTCAAGCCGCCAGTGATAACGTATTTACCATCGATGACCATCGTCTTTTCGTGCCAACGAGCCTCGATTGGCTCATAGCCTTGAAGAAGTTTCGAGGCGCCTGGAAGAATCGATACAAGAAGAGGAGCATCCTGTTTCTTCGAAACGATCGGATTGTACTTGATGACCTTGATGCCGCCATCGCGAAGCTTTTGAAGCGCCAAAGTCGATTGAGCTAGAACCGAAGTTCCTCCATCAACGACAACGCGAACATCAACGCCACGGCGCTGTTTTGCATCGATTAGTTTCTCAACGAGGATGCGGGTTGTTTCATCGCCGATGTCACCGTTCTCTTGTCCTGAGTAGATGGAGAATGTCGAAATGATGATGGATTTCGTCGCGTCATCGATGAGTTTGAAACGAACAGGGTAAGACTGCTGTCCGCTGATAAGGAGTTGGGCTTGGTTTCCAGCCACACGAGTTGAATCGCTGAGAACATCCATTTGTGCTTGGAATCTTTCGCTGGCGATCTCACCAACGAGCCCTTCGCGACGGGTGCGCTCGTCTAATACGACATTGGCGGGTGCACCAAAGGCTTGAAATCCGATTGCGGAAACGACGGCGAAGGGAATAAGGCGCTTCAACATAGAACTCTCCAATGCGATGAGACTGATGGGCCGGTCTCGATCATTGCGAGTGCTATGCCTTTGAATTCAGGTGCTCAGGAGCAATAGAACAATGGAAAAAGAAAATGCTTGTCTAAGATTTAGACGCGAGCGCGCAAACGGCGCTTCTGGGCGCCGTTTGCGAGTATAGGAGTTTATGCATCCCACGCTTGTACGATGGTTTCTTTAGCGATTCTGCCGTTTTTCAACTCGCACATATTCGCCGAGAGTACCCGGGTTCCGTCCTTGTATTGGCAGGATTCGGTGTAGGCGAGATGGTCGGCGTCGACGATCTCCATATCTATATTATGGGTCATTTCGCGGTTACAAACGTCGCTGAAAAACGCCTTCAGATTGTCTTTACCGCGAATTTCCAGAGGGCGACTTGGCGGATGATCGCGATCGACGACTTTGATCTCAGCATCCTCTGTGTAGCAGCTCATGAGCTCATCGACATTGCAGTTCTCAATGGCCGTTTGAATACGATTTGCCATGTAATTTGAAGCGACTTCCATTCGACTCTCCTCCGTGATCTTTGATGTCTCGATCACACAGTCATAGAGAGCAGATAGCTTTACCCTCCATTGGAGAGATCATGGAGTCTGTTTCAATTGTGTGACTTCAATGCCGACTGACTTAAGGAGGTCGATCGATTCGGAAGAGCGATATTCGGTGCGATAGAAGATCTTTTTAACGCCGCCGAGGTTGATCAGCCGCTTTGCACATCCGGCACAGGGCAGATGTGTGACGAAAACATGCTTTTCCATCGATCGGGGGGAGTCACAATTGATGACGGCGTTTTCTTCGGAGTGGAGACAGCCACAGTTTCCGGCGTCGATGCGGTCGCATTGGTTCGGGAGTCCGGCGGCATTGCCGTTGTATCCAACAGCAAGGACTTTGCGGTAGTCGGTTGAGGTAATCACAGTTCCGACATTGAGTCTGGAGCAAGTCGAGCGCTGAGCAAGAGCATGAGCCAGTTCCATGTAGATTTCGGCGAAAGAGGGGCGCTGTTTTTCCGACATGCCCCTTTTATACTCGCGACTCTAGGTTGAAGACAAGACGTTGTCGGCGTTTAACGCTCGATCGTGAACTCGACGCGACGGTTTGCTTGTCGCCCCTGATAGTTACCGTTGCTTTGAATAGGACGGCTAGGTCCGTAACCTTCAGTGCGAATGCGCGATAGCTTGAGGCCATCCTTTTGATGAAGGAAATCACGAATCGAATTGGCGCGACGCAAGCTCAGATCGTTGTTGTATTCGACCGATCCAGTTGAATCGGTGTGACCCTCAATGATGAGAAGTTTGAACGGCGCACGTTTCAACTCAGCAACCAGATTCGCGAGAGTGCTTTCATAGTCGCCTTTGAGAACAGCCGAATCAGTTTCAAAAACGATTGAACCGACAACGAACTTTTCCGCCTGTGGCTCTGGTGCTGGAACCGGTGGTGGAACAGATTTAACAACTGCGACCTGTTCTTTTCCCCATACCGGGCCGAATGTGTAGTTCAAGCCTGCATATGCGCGCCAGTCCGCGGATGAAACGCCCTGGGCGAGCTCGGTTCCTGTTCCGAGGTGAAGAGCCAGGTTGTTGTTGATATCGTGTTTGATACCGAGAAGCATCTCAGCCGATGTCATATTTCGCGTTGGGTTTGTTCCTTGGTCTTCTGCGGGAAGTGCTCCGAAGATTTCACCAATCAATTTTGTGTCGATGTTTTCGAAAAGATAGCTAGCAGCTGCCGAGGCGATGAACTGATTTTTCATTGGTTCAATCAAAGAATCTCTGACCGATGGTCCCGAGTTTCGCATGCGGTAGCCGACGTTGAGTGCGGTCGAAAGCAATTTACTGAAAGCGTGATCGGCGACGAGCTCAAGATTGTAGGTCGGCCCTGGGTTTTCACCGGCATAGGGATCATTTGTTGTGCGATGAAAATTAATAGTTCCGACCGCAGCAAAACCAGTTTGTTCATCGCCTGCAAATCTTGCCTTCGCGTTAACACGAACCTCAGTATTGCCGGTGCCTGCAAAGTCACCTCGTACGCCTGATCGCTTTTCAACAGTTTGTGCAATCACCGCAGGAAGACTGACGCCGACATCGAGAAAAGGCAGAACGCCAACGCCGATACTAAGATCCGTGCTTGTCAAAGTATCGTTGAGCTGTGTGCGTGTCTGAACGTTTGAATCGACGTAAGGAAGACTGTTGACGGCGTAGTTAAAGAAGCCACCGAGGTTGAAGACGCCGGGTTCGAGTGTCTTCGATGATTGTACGGTGACGTAGTCGAGACCGTCTGTTGTCGGATTGAAATTCTGCGTGCCTGCGCCGATCACGTTTGCGAGCGCTGTTGATGAAGCAAAACAAAGTAGTAAACCTAAAACGCGCATGCCTGTTCCTATCGTTGAGGAATCAGGCTATCGATAAGCGCGTGCGTGGTCTATCAGAAATCAGCGCGAAACGTTACAGCGGTTGTAGCCTTCTTGGAGTTCGAAGTTCTCGGCAGAAAGCGGCTTCCATCCACGCGAGAGAAGTTGTTGATACGGTGACTTCATGACAGCAGGAGTCGTCGCGTTTCCGACGTTGAAGAAGTAGTCGTTGCCCTCTTTACCGCACTGCGAATCAGAGAGTGATGCATTTGGATCAACCTTGCGCCACATCAAGATCAGAGAAATGTGCTCACGTGGACCTTGGAAGTAGCTAAGGTTCATTGGAATCCGCGACGCCGCGTTCATGTCGATAACTTTCGATGCACAGGCCATCCGAGTCGGATGCGTACCTTCGTTATCGATGAGCTTCTGGAAAACTCCGTTTTGGTCTTGAAGCGAGAGAGTCGCTCCGTCGTCAGAAAGAACCGCCAGCTGATACAGACCATCGCGATCTGCAGAGCCGAGTTTGAGTTTGCTTTTCAGATTGAGTGCAAACCATTCGATCAAGAGTTGATTCGATTCATTGACGAGACCAGGGGCGCCATCTGGAACGAAGCCCGAATTGAAAATGCGCGTCGGTACGTAAAGGCTGCTGAGAAAGAGGTCGGCTTTGAGCTGTGTTCCAGTATTGATAAGATCTGTGCTCGAATTTGAGCGCGGCTGACCATCTTTCAAATAGTGAATTGAACCCTTAAGACCCGAGATCGCTGAAACGTTGTTTGACGTATCAAAAGGATCGCAGACTGCAGGAGGATCATCCGGGTCGCCAAGACCGTTGTTGGCGGCTTTGACCTTCTCTTCGTACATCTTGAATTCTGCCGGCATGCAGGCGGTCAGCGAGAGCAGAAGTCCTAGTGTTGAGAGAGTCTTGATTGTAGTTTTCATTTTGAGTCCCCTGCGGGGTTATTGCGATCACCCGCACCCATTGAACAAAGCAAAGGTGTTGCCAACTCAAAACTCATTTAAGGCGACTGATGGAAAAAACAGTCGAAAGATTGGACAGAAACTGTTTAATAACGACAGCACTTCAAAGTGTGTCTCTCTATGAGACACGCTTTGAAATTCAAATCTATTGCACTTCCTGATAGGCAGAGTTCACGACTGAGGCAATCTCTCGAGGCTGTGAAATCATCGGAACATGGCTCGATTTGAGATAGATCGTATCAGCCTTCATTGTGCGGGCCGAATGCGCCTGCTGCAGCGGAGAAATCATTCGATCTTCTGTAGCGACAATGTACCAAGATGGTTTCGCTCTCCAAGCGGCTTCGGTGATCTTCTCGGGGATGACAGCAGAAGACACCGGACCTTGTGTGACGGCCATCAGACGAGTCATGCTTTTCGGAAGATCCTGAGCGAAGTTCTCTCGCATGCCGTCGACTGAAAGATAAAGAAATCCTTGAGAATCAGGAATGAAGCTTGAATTTCCCGGCGGCGTTGGAAATCGTGCTGCCAATTCACCTGGTGACTCTCCGGTGTCTGGAGCAAATGCAGCGATGTAGACCAGCGCTTTGACCTTCGGATTTGTTCCGGCCTCGGTGATGATGGCGCCACCGAAAGAATGGCCGACGAGAATCACAGGACCAGGCTGGTTGTCGATCACTCGATTGAGTGAGGCGGCATCATCAGCGATAGAGCGAAGTGAATTTTGAACTGCGATGACCCTCATTTTCTTTTTCTGCAGGATCGGTATCAGCTTGTTCCAGCACGATCCATCGGCGAACGCTCCGTGCACAAGAATGATGGTTGGCTCACTCGCGGCAGAAGTCGTCGTTGAGGTGAGTGCGGTGATCGCAAATAGGACTGCTAAAAGAAATTTCGATTTCATTGATCCTCCGTTCGAATGGGCCGGAAATGTAACCGAAGTTCACAGAAGAAATGTTTAGTGATTGTGAACAGTGCTGCCTCGTTTGTGAAAACACCTCCATTTGTTCAGGGGTCTGCGCGGATAGACAATACCAATCGGAGGTACGTGTATGGGAATGCTCGAGAATAAGGTGGCAGTCGTCACGGGGGCTGGTTCAGGAATTGGTCGTGCGATTGCTTTTCGATTTGCCGAAGAAGGCGCGCGAGTCGTCGCTGCCGATATCGACGAGCGTGCTGCACGTGAAACCGTTGGTTACATCGTCGATAAGCAAAGACGCGAGGCGATGTTCGTCAAAACGGACTCTTCAAATGAAATGGAAAGCGCAAAGCTTGTCGACGAAACGGTCAAACGTTTCGGCAAGCTCGATATCGCCGTCAACAACGCAGGTATTAGTCGATTCTTGGCGAAGTCGGATTTGCGAACTCTTGTGCTTATGTCGCTGCGAAGCAC
>DATLHP010000092.1:0-8925 GCA_035539835.1 Bdellovibrionales bacterium | reverse complement strand
CCAGAACCGCCGCCAAAAGAAGTCGCAAAACCGGAACCTAAACTTCCTAAACCAGAAGCGCCGAAAATCGTCGAGAAGCCGAAAGTCGATCTCAAGCGCGCAAAACAAGATCAAGATGCCGCTCTCAAGCGCATTGAAGCTCTCCAAAAAATTCAGAACATGGTGAAGAACAAACCAGCCGAACAACCGGCTGCACCAGCTCAACCAGTCAAAGGCAATGCGGTTTCGCCAGGAGATGCTCTCAAAGGTCTCTCGCGTATGGAGCATGCGACGTACTTGAGTACGATCAAGACGAAAGTGAAGAGCCAGTGGAACTTGCCGGGTTGGATGGCCACTGCTAACCTAAGTGCTCGCATTCGTCTTTATGTCGACAGCAGTGGAAATGTTGTGAAAAAGGCGATTACGAAAAGTTCCGGAAACGAAGAGTACGATGCACGTGCTATCGGAGCCGTCGAAGCGGCATCACCGCTGCCGGCACCTCCTTCGAGCCTGACAAGCATTCTCGCTGTCGATGGGATCGAAATCGAACTCGTGCCGGACTAAGAGAACATCTTGGAGGCCCTGAATGAAACGGTTCGTTGCCCTTGTTTTCCTCAGCTTGTTTTTCGCACCACAAGCATTCACTCAAAATGAATCTTCGGGTCTCTACATCAAAGTTGGTGAAGCGAAGGTCAAAAAGAGTCTGATGGCTTTGCCGCCGTTTCAATTCTCGGGCACGCCCGGAGCCGCTTCTGCTGGGGTTCGTGTCGGCAAAGAGTTCTACGATGTTTTCAGAAACGACATGGATGCGAGTGGCTTTTTCGAGTTCATCAAACCAGATGCCTACCTCGAAGATGTCAGTAAAGTGGGATTGAAGCCAGCTCCAGGCGAACCAGGTGGATTCAACTTCTCACGCTGGAAACAAATTGGAACAGAATTTCTTGTCCGTGTTGGCTATCGAGTGTCAGGCGATGATCTGTCTGCTGATGCGTTTGTCTATTTTGTTCCACAAGCAAAAATGGTTCTGGGCAAAACGTATAAGGCGAAATCACGAGACGTACGCACAGTGGCGCACACGTTCGCAAATGATGTCGTGAAAGCGTTGAGCGGCCAGACTGGCTTCTTCTTGTCTCGCATCGTCGTTTCTCGATCGACTCGTCCCGGAGAAAAAGAAATCTTCGTCACCGATTGGGACGGAGCAAACTCGCGCCAAATCACTTCACATAAGTCCATCGCACAATCGCCGGCTTGGTCATTTGACGGAAGCAAGATCGCGTACAGCGCGTTTACTTATCATGCGAACGAGAAAACTCGAAATCTCGATCTCTTCACCTATGATCTTGCGAGTGGCCGCCGCTTCATCGTTTCTTACCGTCGCGGAATCAACTCTGGCGCAAGCTTTCTGCCAGACAACAAGAGCATGCTTCTCACGGTTTCAAACAACGGAAATCCAGATATCTATCGCATGACCCTCGATGGAAAATCAGTCACGCCGATCACTCGCGGCAACAAAGGCGTCATGAACGTCGAGCCTGTAGCGAGTCCAGATGGCCGCAAGATTGCGTTCTCGAGTGATCGAGCAGGAAATCCAATGATCTATGTAATGGATGCTGACGGATCAAACGTGAAGAGACTCACGTTCGCCGGTAAATACAACGCGAGCCCAGCTTGGTCTCCGGATGGAAAACGCATCGCCTTCGCGGGATTCGATTCGAATCACTTCGATATCTTTGTAATGGATGCAGACGGAACGAACATGAGCCGTCTCACATCGGCAAACAAAGCAAACGGACGCCCTTCGAACAACGAAGATCCTTCGTTCTCTCCGGATGGTCGCCACGTTCTCTTCCGCAGCGACCGTTCCGGCAAGCATCAGCTCTACATCGTGTCAGTCGACGGCGAAACGGAGCGACGAATTACTTTCGACAACCACGAGTACTTCCGTCCTAAATGGTCGCCAACCCTTGATTGATCTTCCGTCGCTCGACTCATACTCAAAAGATGAAATCGAGCGGCTGAATTGGCCCGCCATCACCCGTTACGTCAGTCTTCTTGATCGCCCCATCGAGAGCGAATCGGACCGCTTACGGTTATTGAGACATGATGCATGGCTTCGATGCGCGCTTGCGACAGCACTTGAGCGCGCTCCGGCTGAATCGATTTGCGCATTTTGGTCGAAAGCCGTCGATGCTTTGATTCTCGAGGCGTGGCGCGTTTCAGGCTGCGCCATTCAGCGCTACGCTCTTCTCGCGCTTGGAAAGCTCGGAGCCGGTGAACTCAATCTTAGTTCTGATGTCGATCTGATCGTCGTTCGCAGCGATGACACACCTCTTGATACAAAACCGCTAAAAGCATTCCAAGCCTTGTTGTCAGAACTAACACCACTGGGATTTTGCGTTCGAGTCGACTTCACGCTGAGACCCGGAGGAGCGGCAAGTTCTGCGATTCCTTCGATGACAGAGCTCGAGAATTATTATGGCTACCACGGTGAAACGTGGGAGCGACTCGCGTTCGTACGAATGCGAGTGATCTCTGCACCGACAGAGCTCAAGTCACAGATCACTGATTTCGCACAAAAATATTCCTACCGAAGACATCTCGATTACACATTGATTGATGAGCTCAAGCATCTTCGAGGACGAATTCGCACTGAAAAAAGTGAGCTTCGGCCGGGGTACTTTCATTTGAAACTCGGTCGTGGCGGCATTCGCGAGCTTGAACTCTTTGTCCATGCTCTTCAGGTTCTTCATGGTGGAAAACGACCGCAGCTACGAACGAACTCGACGTCAGAGGCCATTCGGCAAATTCAAGAACTCGATCTTTTACCGAAGACCGAGTGCGAAGAGCTTTTACAAAGCTACTGGAATTTAAGAACGGTCGAAAACAAGCTTCAGGCTTACGAAGACCAACAAACATACTCAATCAACATGGCTCGTGGTGAACCCGCGCTCAATCCGGCAGATCTTTCCTTGGTGGCACAAGTTGCACAGAAGGTCGACGCCATTACTTCATCGTTTTTTGGTCCGGCCGAAGCAGAGAAAGAATTTCCTGACGATATCGAAGAACAAAGGCTGTGGCTTTTAACGAACGGATTTTCGAAAGCATCAGCCAACGAAACTTGGGATGAACTCCTTTCAGCAACATCACTTTCTCGAAAGACCGAGCGTGATGAGAATGCACGCCTCAAGTTTCTTGGAGCTTTCGTTTCAAAGCTTTCTGAAATCGGACTCGATCGAGATCTCGGTCTTTCGCTCCTTCTCGACTTCGTCAAAGCGACACGCGCAAAGGCCACGTTCTTCACTTTATTAAATCGCGAGGGCCGCGTACTTGAAGAACTAGCGAATCTCTTTTCGGTTTCGCCCTATCTCGGATCCATTCTCTCTTCCCGACCAGAACTTATCGACGAGTTTATTTTTAGAAGACTCCCCTCGCATTCGAGTGACTTCGATGTGCTTCTTGAAGAACTTGCCGAACGTCGGCTTTTGGCCGAACTCATTGCTTCAACGCAGTTCCTATCCGATTTCGACTTAGACAAGCTCAGCTCAAATCTCACGTCGAATGCGGACGCAATCACGAAAGCTCTGCTGCAGAAACTGAAGGATGATCATGGTCCAAGTGGACTTGAACTTTTAGCACTCGGAAAATGGGGCGGACGCGAACTTGGCCTTCGTTCTGATCTCGATTTCATTTTTGTAACGAAAAATGAACCAACTGCCAATGACCACAAAGTCGCCAAACGCTTCATCTCCCGTTTGACTGAAGCTCATCGCGGCGGATCGATCTACTCTATCGACACACGACTCAGACCAAGTGGGAGTGCCGGGCCATTTATCGTTCCAGAAAGTGATCTGCGCACCTACCTCGAGACCAAAGCAGCGGCGTGGGAGCGTCAGGCTTATCAAAGATCTCGACCTCTCTTCGAAATGTCATTTTCTCCGGCGGCGGTTTCTGCAAAACGAGGCCTTTCGACGTCTGATTTGATTGAGTTGAAGATGATCCGCGAAAAACTCTTTGTTCCGTCGAAAACAGGCGAGGTCGACCTCAAACTATCGGACGGAGGTCTTGCTGATATCGAGTTCACGGCACAGATCGCTCTGCTCGCCCAAAGCCTGTACTCTCTTGATCCATCGACAGCTGGCATGATTCAATATTTAAGTAGCATCAATGCGTCATGGAAAAACATCGGAGTCGAACTCGGCGATCACTACTCGTTTCTTCGTCGAGTCGAACAGCTTCATCGTCTGACCGCAAGTCAGTCCGGTTCTAAAATCCGATTGAAGTCCGAAGAGTTCCAGCGCATCGCACTTGTTCTCCGCATTGATCCGGCGAGACTCGCCGAAAAAATAGCGGAAACGTTTGCGCGGGTGAGCGAACTTCTCACGGAGGTGAGAGCCTGATGAAAAAGTTGAAAGCACTCTCCTTCTCCATTCTTGTTTTTGGCTCGACTTCTTTTGCGCAAGTACCGGAGCAGGCAGCTCCAGAAGTGCCTGTTCAGCAAGACGCACCGGCGCCAGAACCCCCACCACAAATGCAACCTCAGCAAGAAGTCGCGCCAGCAGCACCAACATATGCCCAACCGATGCCGAATCGACCGGCGCCTCGCGAAGAACGCTTTGTTCCTTCTGAAGTCGTCGCGGCTTTGCCTGACGCGAATAAAAATGCTGAAGTTCGCGCGGTCTTGAGAACGTCAATGGGTGATATTACGATCAAGCTTGATCGTGGCCGCACGCCAAACACTGTGAATCACTTCGTCGGCCTCGCGCGTGGTGACATGGATTTCATCGATGTAAAGACGAGCAAAAAAGTCCGTCGGCCTTTCTACAACGGATTGATCTTTCATCGCGCAACACGCGGCTTTCTCATTCAGACTGGCTGCCCATTTGGAAACGGTCGCGGCGGCCCTGGTGATATCGCGACAATCAAAGATGAAATCAGACCACCGATGCAATTCGATCGTCCCGGCCTCGTTGCCATGGCTCCGCTCCGAGAAAGCAACGGAACGAAACTAAAAAAGGACACCAACGGAAGCCAGTTCTTCATCACACTCAGGCCGATGCCCGAGTGGAACGATAAGTTCACGGTCTTCGGTGAAGTTGAAGAAGGAATGGATGTCGTCAAAAAGATCTCTGAAGTAAAAGTCGGACCGACGGAGCGTCCGATCAAGCGTGTTTATCTTTCGGCGGTCGACATTTTCGAAGGCGATATGAAACACCAGCCGCAAGCGGCCCCAGAACCTCAGGTCGAAGCCCAACCATTTCAACCTTCGACGGAAGAGCCCGCTCCACCGACTGTGAATCAATGATCGCTGAACTCGTACAGTGGGATCACACTGTTTTTCGCCACATCAATCATGACTGGGCCAACGCGGCCTTTGACGCTTTTTTCCCGGCAATCACCGACCTTCATCGAAATCCGATTTTCTTAGCCTGCATGGTGCCTCTGCTTGCGCTTTGGGTGTGGAAGCAACGTGGTCTCGCGGTGAAATGGATTCTTTTGTTAGCTCTTTCGATTGGCCTGGCTGACGCAGCCTCTTATCGTGTGATCAAAGCGCAGGCTCAGCGCGCTCGTCCCGCTGAAGCCGGACTCGAAGTCGATCTTCGAACCAACAAACATAGCGGAACATCTTTTCCGTCCAATCACGCGGCCAACATCTTTGCGGGCGCAACAGTTCTGACGTTCGCGTTTCCCGGTTGGTGGCCTGTTTTGTTCTATGCAATTGCAGCTTCAGTCGGATACAGCCGCATCTACGTCGGCGTTCACTTTCCACTCGACGTCATCGCTGGCGCGCTACTTGGAATCTGCATAGCGATCACCGTCGTCAGTGTTACCCGACGATTCGTTCGTATGTGGTGAGTCTCTTCTTTTTTGACTAGAAGTGGCGCATGTTCTTTTCGCGCGCAAAGCTGAGATCCGTCGTCGTGATTCTCAAGCGACCGCACAAAAAATGAGCGAGTGAACGGTAAACTTTTACGGCAATAGCCGGGTTCGCATCGAGAGTGCGACGTAGGTCTTGGAAATCCAAAGATACAAGCTCACCTTTTTCGATCACAGAAACGGTCGCTGATCGTTTTTCTCCGTCGACGAAAGCCATTTCACCAAAATGTGAACCGGTGCCAAGTGTGGCAACATTGATCGATTCGTTCTTTCCGCTGTGTTGGATTTTTACTGAGCCGTGTTTGATCACGTAGAGCGAACGCGCCTCATCGCCTGCTGAGAAAACTTCGTCACCTGGGTTGTATCCCGTCGTCTGAGCAATAGCGGCCACAGTTTCCAACTCTTTCGGAGTCAGTTCTTTGAAGAGATAAACGTTTTGCAAAAGATTCGACGATGACATCAACTCGCTCCTTAGGGTGCGCGCTCTCAAGTGTTGCACATCAAGAATAATGGCTTTTATCCCTCAGTGTCCATATCATCATGGTTCAACGTTCACGGAGTGACTATGAAAGTTCTCGTTACCGGAGCGACTGGATTTCTTGGAGGTTGGTTGGTGCGCCGCCTTCTAGACGAAGGACACGACGTTCGCATCATCAAACGCCCGAACAGCAGTCTTGAAGAGCTGACTGGACTCAAACTCGATATCGTCCCCGGTGATGTGACCGATCGAGAGAGTCTTGTAGCGGCTTCTCGTGGGGTGGACACCGTATTTCATCTGGCCGGCCTCATCGGATATTCTCGAGCACAACGCAATGCCATGGAGCTCATCAATGTCGGTGGAACAAAGAACGTCATCGAGGCTTGTGAGATCAACAGTGTTCGTAAATTAGTTTACTTAAGTTCAGTCGTTGCCATTGGTGCAAGTTTCGACAAAACACCGCTGAACGAAGATTCACCTTACAACGTATCGCATCTTCATCTCGGCTATTTCGATACCAAACACGACGCAGAGACATTGGTTCGCGCCGCCTGTGAAAACAAACGGATCGATGCGGTCATGGTCAACCCGAGCACGATCTATGGACCTGCCGATGCGAAAAAAGGGAGTCGCGGAGCGCAGCTCAAAGTCGCTCGCGGCAAACTCCCATTCTATCCTCCGGGCGGAGTCAGCATCGTTTCCGTCGAAGACGTCGTCGACTCGATCATCGCCGTCTGGAACAAGGGTCGTACAGGCGAGCGCTACATCGTGAGTGGCGAGAATCTGCTTTTAAAAGACGTTTTCGACATTATCGCCGATCAAGCCGGCGTAAAGCCTCCGTCGATTGCACTTCCAAGACCTGCGCTCTTCGCCCTTGGAAAGATTGGCGACGTCATGGAATCGTTCGGAAAAAAAGGGCCACTCAATACAGAGAACGCATGGACTTCAACGCTGTATCACTGGTTCGACTCAGCGAAAGCACAGCGCGAACTCGGGTTGAAACTGAAGCCGGCTGAGTACGCAATCTCGCAAAGTGTTCGCTGGATGAGAGACAACGGCTATCTGTAAATTCTGCTCGCCTAACAATTGAGATTTGTCAGTTTCTAAAAACGAGCTGGATCTCTTGTTTCAATATATTTCTTTAGTTTATGGTCATCCAAATTTTGGAGGCTATTCAATGCACACAGTTCTGAAGATTGTTTTGAGCGCGTCAGTCATCGCTATTCTCGTTTCTTGCGGAGGCGGCGGCAGCGGCGACGGCGCAACGACGACGGACTCTCTTGGTAATTGGGGTTGGGCACCGCAGCCCGGAACTCCTGAATATACGCAGTTTGAAGTCGATGTACGCACATACGTCGATCAAGTGAACAGCTCCGGCGGAACACCCGCTTACGAAGAAACTGGCGCGACTTCGAAGGATCTCGCAAAGATTCAGGGAATGAAACAATCGGCGCAAATCGATCGCGCTGCAAAAAGCATTTCTCTCGAGTTTGGTCTTAGCCAAGAACGCAGTCGTGAACTTGCGCGCATTTCGGTAAAACTCGCGAATTCCCCGAAGCGTGGCATGACGCCAGCGGATTATTCGGCTCTTTCAAAAGAGGTCTTCGGGTCTTCTGCCGAGGCGATCAACACGGCGATGGCAAAAGCGGCTCAAGGTGATTCAGAAGAATTGAATCAGGTCATCGAACGTGCGGCTGTGGTCAACGGAATCGGCCCCGAGCACGCTCGCGATATCCTCAGTCAGTTGATCAACAACTACTGATTAAAGAAACATCCCAGCTATGCACGCAGTCATCAGCGTGCATAGCGTCCCTGCCAGTAGCGCCTTCATCCCATAGCGAGAAATCATCGTTCGCTTCTCTGGAACCAAGGCTCCGATTCCACCAATCTGAATTCCAATCGAAGATAAGTTCGCAAAACCACAGAGTGCGTAAGTTGAAATAACAAACGCTCGCTCGCTGATGAGTGATCGCGCTTCTTTCAAATCCAGGTACGCAACGAATTCGTTAATGATCAGTTTCTTACCCAAGAAACCACCCACCGTCAGAGCATCCGCCCAAGGGACACCCAAGAGCCATGCAATCGGTGCAAACGCGTAGCCGCTGATGAGTTCAAACGAGAGTTGCGGAAATCCAAAGAGACCGCCGACAGAACCCAAGATAGCGTTGAACATCGCGACCAAAGCGATGAATGCAAGCAGCATGGCTCCGACGTTCAATGCCAGCGAAAGTCCTTCAGAAGTTCCAACCGCAGCGGCGTCGACGAGATTCACAGTCGTTTTTTCGACTTCGATTTTTACATGACCAGCTGTTTCAGATTCTTCTGTTTCTGGGACGAGTAATTTTGCGAGGACCATCGTCGCCGGTGCAGACATGACCGATGCTGCAAGCAAATGCCCGGCGTCGATTCCGAAACCAACGTATGCCGCCAAAACTCCGCCGGCGACGTTGGCCATTCCTCCTGTCATCAAGCACATGATTTCAGAACGAGTCATGCCGCGAAGATAGGGTTTGATGACAAGTGGCGCTTCAGTCTGACCTAAAAAAATATTCGCTGCTGAAGCAACCGACTCTGATCCCGATGTACGCATCGTC
>DATLHP010000091.1:0-9967 GCA_035539835.1 Bdellovibrionales bacterium | reverse complement strand
TCGCAGATCATGGAAAACTGGGCGCTTGAAGAAGAGGGCTTGAATCTCTTTGCTCGACACTATCAAACGAATCAGCCGATGCCGCGCGAACTGATTGAAAAGATCAAAGCCAGCGCTCGCTTCCAAGCCGGCTGGTTTACGATTCGCCAATTGCGTTTTGCGCTGCTCGATCTCGCTTGGCACTCAAAAGATCCAGCCCGTATCGCCGATCTTTCGGCCTTCGAAACAGAGGCCACTGAGCGTACGACGCTGCTTGCTCCTGTTTCCGGCACGAATTCAAGCTGCAGCTTTAGCCACATCTTCGCCGGTGGCTATTCGGCCGGGTACTACAGCTACAAATGGGCTGAAGTGCTAGATGCCGACGCCTTTGAGTACTTCAAAGAGCGCGGTCTCTTCGATAAGGAAGTGGCACGCAGCTTCAGAGAGAACGTTCTCTCAAAAGGCGGCACTCGCCACCCGATGGAGCTATATAAGGCGTTCCGCGGGCGTGAGCCGGACCCAGATGCGCTCTTGCGCAGAGATGGGTTGATTGAATAGTCTCTAAGACAGGGCACGGATAGTGAAACGGCAACGAATGACGTTTTTCGAAAGAAGAACGTCAGCAACGCCGGAGGCGTTGCGAAAGCAGCAGATGGGCACCACTTGAAAAAGACAGCCAAGAAAACCTCACAGAAATCCTCTCAGAAATCATCCTTCGCTCCGAAGAATATCTGCATCATGTATCGCCCCGCTACAAGCGAAGCGGTGAAGCAGGCGAAAGAGTTATCTGCGTGGCTGGCCGAACAGGGCTACAAGGTCTTCGCAGCACCGGGACAGTCTCTTTTGAAAACCAACGAGGCGGTTTCGCGTGCGAAACTCGACGATCTCGATTGGGTGATCGTTCTTGGCGGTGATGGAACTTACCTTGCCGCAGTCCGAATGCTTGAAGGGCGTCATACTCCGATTCTTGGCGTAAACATGGGCTCACTCGGTTTCTTGACCGAAACCCGTATCGAAGATCTCTACAAAGCTGTCATTGATACCGTTAAAGGAAAAATGGAGTTCCGACCCCGCGCGATGCTTCAAATCGAAGTCAAACGTGCAGGCAAAGTGATCTCTCGCCACGTTGGCCTGAACGACGCCGTTCTCGAACGTGGATCCAACACGCATT
Source organism: Bdellovibrionales bacterium (assembly GCA_035539835.1). Classification (GTDB taxonomy): domain Bacteria; phylum Bdellovibrionota; class Bdellovibrionia; order Bdellovibrionales; family JAMPXM01; genus DATLHP01. Next base: position 8,817 of record DATLHP010000091.1, on the reverse strand, counting down.
TGATCAATATCGAAATCCACAGCCAAAAACACCTGGTTGGCCAGGTCAAAGCCGATGCCCTGATCATCGCTACCCCAACGGGATCGACAGCCTACAACCTTGCAGCTGGTGGACCGATTCTCCATCCAGAAGTGAAGGCCATCGTGGTGACTCCGGTTTGCCCTCATGCCCTGACGAGCCGCCCTTTAATTTTCCCCGAAGATCAAAAGCTTTCTTTCAAAGTTCTGAACCAAGACAAGAAGGCGATTTTGACCGTGGATGGCGTAAACTGTGGAGAACTCACGCATAAAGACGAAGTGACCATCGTGAGAAACGAATTCGATCACCAAGTCATCCGCAAACCATCGGCAAATTTCTTTTCTCTCTTGCGCGAGAAACTTCGCTTCGGCGAAAGAAGCTGATAATAGAAAAAAGGCGAATAGGGTTTTTCGTATGAAGAGCTCAGCAGCGGCGGCGCCGCTGCGAAAGGAATAGACATGCTGCTCGAACTTCGTGTGTCCAACTTTGCTATCATCGACAACGTTCATATCCAGTTTCGCTCTGGGCTCAATATTTTGAGCGGCGAAACCGGCGCCGGAAAATCGATTCTTCTCAAAAGCCTCGGTCTTTTGATGGGGGACAAAGCAGCTCCAGAATCTGTTCGCCAGGGCGCTGAGCAGGCACTGATCGAAGGATCTTTTGATCTCAGCGACCGCGCGGACATTCGCGAACGCCTCACGGCAATGGGAATTGAAGCGACCGAAGATCAGATGATCGTTCGTCGCATCGTCTCGGGCGGAACCAAGAGTCGTGTTTATATCAACGGAGCACTCTCGACATTGGCGGCACTTCGCGAAGTCGTTTCGCCAATGGTTGAAATGACCGGAGCCGCAGTTCCCCTCATCGAGATGACGGGACAACACGAAAACCGCAACCTTCTTTCACGTGCTTACCACCTTGATCTTCTCGACCAATACGCAGGCCTTTTGAAGGCTCGCAATGCCTTCAACGGCTTGTTCCAGCGCCGCCAACATCTGATCGTTGAGATCGAAGGGATCAAACAAGAAAGTCGCTCACGCGCACAACGTCTCGATTTTCTCGTCTACCAACGCGAAGAGATTCGCGCTCTTGATTTGGCGCCCGGAGAAGAGGAAACCATTGAAAACGAAACTCGCCGCCTGAAGCATTCAGCAAAGCTCAGCGACTTTGCTCAACAGGCCGAGAATCTTTTGTTCAACGATGACGACTCTGTAACGAGCCGTCTTCATTACTTGATTCAACGGGCGAGCGAATTGAAGAGCGCCGATCCAAGCCTTGCACAACGTCTCGAGCCGTTGAGCCAAGCACGCACGCTAATCAACGAAGTCAGCTATGAACTGCGCGACTACGAGAAAAGCCTCGATGCCGACCCGGCTCGCCAGCAGGAGCTCGAGGGCCGTCTTTCATCATTGCGTACCCTTCAGAAAAAGTATGGCGCCACTGCCGCTGAAATCCTCGATGCATTGGCAGGTATTGAAACAGAGATCGAGCAACTCGAAAATTCAGACGAGCGCCTCTCTCAAGCAGAAAAAGAACTCGCGGTTCTCGAAAAGCAGCTCCGCGATCAGTCTGCTGATTTTCACAAACGTCGTGTTGCTGCAGCAAAACTTCTCGCTGATGGCGTCAACGATGAACTCAAAGACTTGAATATGAAGGGACTCGCCCTCGTGGTTCAGGTCGAAGCGACCGCAGAACTCACATCAACCGGAATGAGTGCTGTCGAGTTTCTAACGTTGAATTCAAAAGCCGACATCCCTCGCCCATTGGCCAAAGTTGCCAGTGGTGGCGAGATGAGCCGAATCTTACTGGCGATCAAACAAGTTGTTGGCGCCGGACAATTTCCTCGCACCTATCTCTTTGACGAGGTCGATACTGGAGTGAGCGGGCCGACTGCGGAAAAAGTTGGACGCAAACTCAAGAGAATTGCTCAGGGTCAGCAAGTCATCTGCGTCACTCACCTTCCTCAAGTCGCTTCGTTTGGTGATGCGCACTTCGCGATTCAAAAGAACGCTTCTGGCAAAGGTGCCATGCAGACTGCTGTCACTGAGCTGAAGTCGGCTAAACGGATCGAAGAGATTGCCCGTTTGATTTCCGGCGAGAAGATCACGAAGACGAGTTTGGCCCACGCCGAGCAGCTTTTGTCGGACTCTCAGGCCCATTAAGCCCATCCGATAGGCAGAACGCGGGCCGCGTCAACCGGCCCGCAGACGAAATGATCATGTCCCGAGCATGGGCAAAATAATTTCTTAAAAGATCTTGATTAGCTTTTAAGACCTTGTAAGGTGTCCGCTCTTTTTCAATTTATCTGTAGAGATTTTTCTGAATGACGTCGATGACAATCGATAGAACAGGAATGGGTAGCGCGACAAAAGCGCCTCGCATTCCACCAGTGATGAGTCGCGGAGCGGCTGATCGCCACTATCAGCATGGCATCTTCGCTTATCACCGCGGCGACTATTCAGAAGCGCTCGAATTCTTTGAAAAATCGGCGCAGGTAGCGAGCGAGCAGAATAATCAAACTCGTTACGTCGAAACTTGCACCTACATCTTGCGCATCCTTGCTGAACGCGAGGAGTTTGCAAAAATCGATCGTATCGAAAAACACATTACCGATTTGATCGCGACATCGGATTTGTCTGCGCAATTGAAATCACGAGCGACTTACGTTCTCGGCATCTGCTCGTGCTACCAAGACACTCGTCACGATCAAGCAATGAATCGCTTCCGCGAAGCGATCGACTACGCGATTTTGAGCGAAGACAAAGAAGCTCTTGCAGCTCCACTCTACGGAGCGGCAACGGTTCTCTACGCTCGCGGGCGCTACGACGAAGCCATCAAAGAATTGAGTCGTCTCGACATCTTGTTGAGCTGCCTGTCGTTGCCAGAACTTGAATCATCTGCACATTTCTTGCGCGCGCAGATCCGCAGAAATCAGGGCCGTACCGACGAAGCTCTCGAAGCCGCTTGGGCAGCCTATGAAACGCTGAAGCATCATCCTCATTTGGTGATCTATCTGCACACGCTCTGCGTGCTCGGAACGATTTATCAACTCAAGGGCGATATGACATGTGCGCGACTTTACTTGGATCTCGCCAATCGCTCGGTCAAACGCGAACAGTTTCCGCGCATTGCTCGTTTGATCAACGACGCTCTCAACGAAGTCAAAAAGCCGATTGGCGAATCAGTTGACCTTGCATACGACACGCGAACCGGAGTCTTGATCGAAAAGATTCAAGGCGAAGTTCGATTCGAAGGTCAGTTCATCTTGCGCGATTTACTGAAAGTTTTCCTCGAGCAGCCTGGCAGAATCTTTACAAAGTTCGACCTTGCCAAGCTTGTCTGGCGCGAGGAATACAATTCTGACGTGCATGACAACAAGATCTACGTCACCATCAAGCGGCTCAGACAGTTGTTGGAATGCGATGGCGGGAAGGCTGAATACATCCTTCGCGCTAAGAATGGTTATTTTTTGAATCCAAAAGCAAAAGTTCAGATCGACGAAAAGGTCGTTCAACCGATGGAGAGAAAATGAAACGTACAATCCTCGCCAGCCTCATGCTCGTTGCCAGTGCGTTCCTCTGGATTGCGACAGCTCAAGCAATGCCAAAAGCAGACGCGAACTTTATGTGCCGTGATTGTGGCTTCCCAATGCGCGTCGGTGAAAACCGCTGGAAGATGCCAAACGGTTACGTCGAGCTCGAGATTCAAAAGAAGCGACTCCCGAACAGACTCGAAGAGATCAAAGTGATTCTCGTTGATAGCCGCGACGGAAAAGTCCTCGCTGAAGGTGTCAGCACACAACGCCAAGGTCGTAAGACGATTGACGTCGAACTCGTCGACTTCGAAGGCGCTCCGGTTCAAGGGTATGTTCGTTATATCGGATCTGCACGACGTGAAATCGAAGTGCGCTTCACATGCGACGAATGCTCGATCGCGGGCGAATTGCACTAACTCGACCCACCAATGTGATTGCTAAGACGGCTGAGGGAAACCTCGGCCGTTTCTATTTTAAGGCGGTAAAGTTTCCGCCGCCTTCATTGAGTACGAAGGCCTTCGGCCCATCAAACCAAGAGCCGAGATTCACTGAGCGCATTTCTCGCCCCGCCACCTTGAATCGAAAATCATCTTCGACATGAACATGGCCGGTAATGATGAGGTCAAATGGCGAAACAGAACCTACTCGTTCTGCATGCGTACGAATGAGTTTGCGAATCTGATCTTTCGGAAGTTCTTTTGCCGTCGACGTGTAGTTGCGGCTCGCTTGGCTTGCGCGCTCGCCGATGAGTCGAACGAGTGGCGCTGGTAGTGAGTGCGCCAACAGGGTCATCGGCGAGGTCCTTAAAAACCAACGCAAGAAAAGATAGCCTTCGTCTTCTGGATTGATGAGATCACCGTGCTCGATGCGAACGCGGAGTCCGGCGAGATCAAAGCTTTCTGCATCGGCGTGAATTTTGATCCCGAGGCGCTCTTGCCAAAACCGATCAAGATGAAGATCGTGATTTCCTTCGAAGTAATGAACTTGAACCCCGGCCATTGCCAGCGCCCGAATCAATTCAACGGTCGTATGAAACTTATCACTGAAGTAGCGATGATTGCCCACCCAAAGATCGAAGATATCTCCGACAAGAAAGAGATGGGTCGCTTTCTCAAGTGAACCACCCGCAGCGATGGATTGAAGAAACCGATTAAAAACCTCGGTCTTCTCTTCCGCAGGAGAAACAAGATGAATGTCTGAAACAAAGTATGCCGTCACAGAAAAAGTATAACTGATCTCAAACTGCTACAGAAAACAAAAAGGGCGCCGCAAGGCGCCCTTTAAACTGATTGAATTTAAGAAAAATCAGCTCAAATCACTCTCCTCAGTGCGCTGTTTACGGCGCATGAACGCTGGAACCTCAAGGTTCTTGCTATCGAATGGCGATTTGACGATCTCGTTAGCGAGACGACGAGCCATTTCGAGAGTGCCCGGGCTGTTCTCGACATCCATCGAAAGCTGCTCTGGTTGCGGCTGTCTTTGACGGACGTTCTGGCTTTCGCGGTACTGACGAGCCTTCGCAAGAAGGATGTCACGCGGAAGCGGCTTCTCTGCCGATTCTGCACCCGCTGGGAAAGACCCATTCATATTGAGATCTTCTGCGCCGATCGAACCATCTGCTCTCATACCGATAGGTTCAGCTGGAGTCGGCATTTCGTACTCTTCAGCCATTGGCGCCATCGGAGCAACAGGGGCTTGCTGCATTGGAGCCGGCTGAGGCTGATACGCCATCTGTGGCATTGGTGAACCTTGGTGGTACATCTCAACCGGAATTTGCGTTGGAGGAGCCATTGGCGCCATCACCATTGATGGAGCCGGAGCGCCGCCGCCGTGCATTTGCATTCCGCCGAATTCACCTGCCGACATCGCATTCATTTGTTGCGTACTGCGCATGTGGTGCGCGAGTGCTTGCATCTGAGCGTGTTGACCGGCTTGAACTTGCGCCGGATCCATACCGAATCCTGTGGCGATGACTGTGACGCGAACTTCGTCGCCCATGCTCTCGTCGATAACGGCACCGAAGATGATTTCTGCGTCTTCGTGTGCTGCCTCTGTGATGAGAGTCGAAGCCTCGTTGACTTCGAAGAGAGAAAGATCCGGACCACCGGTAACGTTGATGATGATTCCTGTCGCACCGTCGATCGAGATGTTCTCGAGAAGTGGCGAAGAAATCGAAGCTGTTGCCGCTTCAACTGCACGGTTGTCACCGCGAGCTGAACCAGTACCCATGATCGCCATACCTTTAGCAGACATGACTGTGCGGATATCGGCGAAGTCGAGGTTGATGAGACCGCGGATATTGATCAAATCCGAGATACCTTTAACCGCTTGAAGAAGAACTTCATCAGCTCTTTTGAACGTATCAACAAGTGGTGTCTTGTTGTTTGCGATCGAAAGAAGCTTTTGGTTTGGGATAACGATTAGTGTATCGACGTTCTCTTTGAGCTCTTGGATTCCGAGATCGGCATGGCGCATGCGCTTTTTGCCTTCGAATCCGAATGGACGAGTCACAACACCGATTGTGAGCGCGCCGAGTTCGCGAGCGATTTTCGCTACGATCGGAGCTCCGCCCGTTCCTGTACCACCACCCATTCCGGCAGTGACGAACACCATGTCTGCTCCTTCGAGAGCTTCAACGAGTTCGTTGTATGATTCGATTGCTGCGCGTTTTCCGATTTCAGGATTCGCACCAGCGCCGAGACCCTTTGTAAGCTCTGTACCGAGACTGATTTTTTTCAGAGCTTTATGGGCACCGAGGGCTTGGCGATCTGTGTTCGCTACGATGAACTCAACTCCGTTGAGTCCGCCGTCGATCATTGTCGTGATTGCGTTGTTACCGCCGCCACCGACGCCGACGACTTTGATGTTTGCACCGATGTTGATGTTCTCTTCGAGCTCGAACATTTTGTGAATCCCTCCACTAGTCGTTTTTAGTTCAGCGCGCCGCTAAAAAAATCTCTGACCTTTTTTACCAGGTCCGACATTACGTCAGCCATAGGCGCACCGTCATTGGATTGGCTTAGCAAACGATTCTTGTCTGCCGCCGTCATGTTATCTAACCCAAATTTCAAAAGACCCACGACCGTTGCACACTCTGGTGTACGAACGATATCAGTGAGTCCGCCAATACGCTCAGGCAAGCCTTTGCGAACCGGAATATCCGAGATGAATTCGCCCATCTCGAGAAGGCCTTCCATTTGGCAAGCACCGCCGGCGAGCACGAGGCCCGATCCGATTTGTGCAGCCAATCCTGATTTTCTGATTTCTTGCCAGATCAAAGACATTGTCTCTTCAGCTCGTGGCTCAATCACTTCGCAAAGATCGCGACGAAGAAGCGCGCGCGGTTTACGGCCGCCAACGCCTTCGACTTCGATCGTTTCATTCTCATCGACGAGATCCGCAATCGCACAGCCATGCAAGCGCTTCACTGCTTCTGCTGCTGACTGTGGAGTGCGGAGTCCCATCGCAATATCTTGAGTAAAATGTTGGCCGCCAACAGGAACTGTCGCCGTGAAAGCAACTGATCCTGCTACGTAAGTAATGATGTCGGAAGTTCCGCCACCCATATCGACGACCGCTGCACCGAGTTTCATTTCGTCTTCGCTCAAGACAGCGAGAGCTGTTGCGAGTTGTTGAAGAACGAGGCCTTTCACTTTCAGGCCGGCTTTCTCTGTGCATTTGATGATGTTTTGAAGAGCCGTTTGCCCTGCAGTGACGATGTGAACGTTTGCTTCGAGGCGAACACCCGACATTCCGATTGGATCGAAGATGCCAGTTTGTTCGTCGATTTTAAATTCGCGCGGAAGAACATGAAGAACTTCGCGATCAGCTGGAACCGCAACAGCTTTCGCCGCTTCGATCACACGATCGATATCATCTGTCTTCACTTCTTTATTGCGAATCGCCACCATGCCACGTGAATCGAATGACTTCACATGAGCACCGCCGACAGCGACGTAGACTTCGTCGATCTGATATCCGCTCATTAGCTCTGCTTCTTCGCGAGCTTTTGTGATCGCTTCGATCGTCGCTTCAACATTAACGACGACGCCTTGTCGGATTCCTGTGTTCGTTGCAGTTCCGAGTCCGACGATATCGATTCCGATGTCATGGGCGCCTGAGCCGATTGCTTGTGCATCGACCTTCGGAGTTCCGATAACGATTGAGACTTTTGATGAGCCGATGTCTAGACCAGCGATGAGCTGAGGTTTCCGGCCGGTGGCGGAGCCGTGCTTGTGATTGTTTGTCGACACTTTCGTCGATGCGACTTTCGTCATCCGTAACCTCGTTCCCACTTAACCATTCCACTTGAATGGTGGGTCGGTTGCTCAAGTTACCAACCTTGGTAACCTTTCGAGCCTGCCAGGTTTCGAAGTATTTTCGAACTCTTGGCGGTGCGTCCTGACGTAAGGCTACGGACCCTTACGCACTCTGACAAGAACTTTCTTAGAAAAACTAGCGTCGATTACTCGCCCATCAACACCCTGGGCATTCAAGTAATTCACGACCTGCGCTACCCGTAGAACCTTCAGGTCTAGTTTCTCATCGCCAAATCGCACTTCAATTTTTGGATGCATGAGCATGAAAGTGTAACCAGCATCCTTCGTCCAAGAAATTTCAGAAACGTTTTGTCGACTGATCGGCCCTGTTTCCGGAAGACGCTTGATGAATTCAACAGCACTTTGTCTGCGTGCTTCATCTTTCAAAAAAATCTCGCCGCGGAGCAAAGGAACATCTGGAATTGCATCAGCGGGAAGCTTGCCGAGAATCGAACCATCGTCTGTCACAGGCCATAGGCCGCCTCGAGAGCCGACTAGAATAGAAACCGTTTGCTTCGGTTCGATCTTGATTCGAATTCCATTTGGAAATGTTCGCGCGATGAAAACTTCTTTGACCCACTCGTCTTTAGCAATCGAGGCCTTGAGGTCGCTCAGATCGACGGCCCAAATTTTCTTTCCAAGATAAGCCGCCGCTTTGGGCTGCACACGCATGCGAATTCCAGAAGGCCCAAGCTCAGAGCGGTTTTGCGCAATCGATGCCACTTCAATTGGCAGCGATTTCACCTGAAATAGACTGCTCTGATGAGCGAACGCGCCGAGAACCAATGCGGTCACCGCAAACGCGCCAGTAAAAATGAAAACAGAACGAAGTTTGTTCACTTGATTGAGAAGTATAGTAAGCCCCCTTGGTTTGCACAAACCGAGGGCGAGAACCTGGACTCGCCTTCGAGCCAGGCGCATCCGTGGTCGCGAAAACGTCAGAAC
>DATLHP010000090.1:0-4558 GCA_035539835.1 Bdellovibrionales bacterium | reverse complement strand
GCTCGCGATCACTTTCTGGTCGCGAAGGGCGTAAGGAACGTATCTGATCACTTTGATCTTCGCTTGCGGCATGTCGATCTCAAACGGCTTCCCTTGCGTTGGACGATTCGTAAAGAAGTCGACCTCTTGATCAAAAAGCTTCGTGTACGACGATCCATCAAACGATGAATAGAGGGTGAGGTCCGTGTTGCTAACAACAACATGCTTCGATTTTGCACCGATCTTGAGCGTCAGCGAACCGTCGATACCGAAATAGCGCGTCACCAAAGACCCGCCGATTAAAATTAGAATACCGATGTGAGCGAGAATGAAGCCGGTGTGCTGATTCTTCCACGGCCAGCGATCGATCATGACCGCGATCAGATTCACACAGAGCAAACCCATCGCAAGATACATCCACCACGAGTGATAGACGATTTTTTGCGCTGCTTGAGCGTCCTGATACCGGGCCTCAACGAAAGTTCCCCACGCCGTCAAACCAGCCAATAGCAAAATCACAATGACCGCGAGTTTGAGCGAAGCGAGAGATTTGAGAACGGAGCCTTTTTTCATCTGTGGGTCGAGATTAGACCCGAGATCTTGCCTCAGTCTATTTAATATCTGGGAGCGCAGCGTGAATGGCGGTTAGCGCCGAACCCAGTTTCGCCTGCATCTCAGGCAACGTCGCGTCGTTCAACTGCTTCGTCGTCTCGTTCATGTAAAGTCCGCGGTTGAGTTCAACCTGAATCGACTCTTGCCCGATCGCTGGATTTCCGTAAGTTTCGGTGACTCGACCACCTTTGTACGGCCAATTCACCCGCGTTTTGAAGCCGGCTTTTTCGTAGCTCGCGACGACAAGGTCAAGAAACCATGAAGAACAACTTTTGTGATCGCAGTCGCTGATCACCGCGTCGGCGCGACGCTCACCCGGATCTCGATGCTCACTGGTTCCGACTGACGGCATGCTATGCGCATCAATATGATAGATCGTCTTCGCACCCGCATCGCGGATCATCCGCATTTTTTCGCGCACTTCGCGATGAAACGGATCGAAGTACTTGGCAACCAAAGCGCTGTGTAACTCGCGCGACATCGGCTTCGGCATCAGAACTTCTTTTTTCGTCGTGATCACCCAATGAAGTCCACGTGGAAACTTTCCAGAAGGATTTGCGTGCCCTTCAACCGAGTCGACGTCGACATCCTCAGGCAACCGATTGAGATCGATCGCGTATCGATGCCACTCTGTTTTTACGTTCGGAAGCCCGAGCTGTGACAAAACGGGTTGATAGAGTCGATCGACATAACGATCCACGTCGAACATCAAAAGAGTTTCTGGAAGATTCTGAAGCCAAGGCGTCTCAACCGGGATTCTTTCACCCGAATGCGGAATGGTGACGAGAAGAGGCTTTTTGATTGCTACACCCGACATGATGTCTGCTACCCTTTTGGTCATGAGCGATGGTTCTTCAAAAATCTATACCCGAACCGGCGACAAAGGCAAAACGAGTCTCATTGGTGGCGCGCGCGTCTCCAAATCGGATTTGCGCCTGAGCGCCTACGGAAACGTCGACGAGTTGAACAGCTTCATCGGGCTCCTCGTCTCTGAACTCGGCCGCGAATTGAGATCGAATTCGGAAATGCCGAAGCTCAAACAAGAACTCGAAGAGATCCAAAGCGACCTCTTCAACCTAGGCAGTCGTCTAGCCTGCGAAGACGCAGAACTCCGCAAAGGCCTTCCGACAGTTTCACAAGAACACATCGACCAATTTGAAAAACGAATGGATGAGTTCTCAGCGAAGCTAGCACCGTTGAAGAACTTTATCCTGCCAGGCGGAACACCCGCAGCATCAGTCGCTCACGTCGCCCGCACAGTCTGCCGCCGCACCGAACGCGATTGCGTTGCCTTGAGTGAAAGCGGCGAAGTCGTCGAACCCGAAGTGATCAAGTACGTAAACCGCCTCAGCGACTATCTTTTCGTCCTCGCCCGCTACATCAGCCACTTGAGTGGCTCACCCGAAATTTTGTGGGCTCCGCGCAAAAAATAAAAACGCGATCAGATCATGATCGCGTTTCTGAGCGCAGTATTGAACGAAGACCAGGGGTTATGGATTAAGCTCCATAAGGCCGTCGTCATCCATTAGGCCGAAATATCCACCGGTGCCATCCGCCCGTTTGCAAATGGCCGTAATTGAAATCGACCCCATAAAATCTGGTTGAAACCCTTTTTGAAAAACGAAAACTTCTCCGTCATTAAAAATTAGATTCTCTGCTTTGATCGTCTTCGGTAAATCGAGAGTCATACCCATGCCTTCCCACTCATTCGGAAACGTACATTCGTCACCGCTATTTAGGATTTCATTATTTGATTCCGATGTAATTCTCGTACATTCATCCAAGACAACAGGGGTACTAGACTTGCTGATTACAGAATCTAGAATGCGAGTTGATTCCGTAGTTAACCATGCAGCGGCCATTCCGTCCGGCGCACCATGACGGCAAATCTTTTCCCGATTGAATATACTTTTGATCTTACCCCGTGTTTGATAGAGCGCCTCTCCAGCGCTGGTTATTAACTGCGTTATTTGATGAGCAAACGATATTTGTTTTTGACAGAGGTTTTGTCTCACGAGGATCGCTTTCAGAAAGACTTTTGTTTTCTAACGAAGCCGCTCGCGCGCGCAAGGAAATCTCTCTCCAAATTAAATTCTTAAGAGTATAAAGACCATCTGAGCGAGCACTTCGAAAGTCTCTTTCATCCGAAGAAATGTCGAAAAATCGCGTTATAAAAGTCGTGCTAAATTCCTTTTGTTCAATCACAGCGAGAGGAAAATTCGATGTTTGAAATCTCAAAAGAAGAATTAAAAAGAATCCGCAGCCTTTCAAATTCGGAATTCACCCCTGCCTTTGGAAAAGAGGTTCGGCTTGAGTCTCGGCAAACTCTCGTTGTCGTTCACTTCATGCGTGAAGCCGATCGTCGGAAGATTTGGGCGCTCGAAGGATACTCGACTCTTGCTCGTTATTGCGTGAGCGAATTTGGAATGTCGGATTCTGATTTTTACCGGAAGCTTTCGATTATGAGAACGATTCGGGATTTGCCTGAAGTCGAAGACAAAATCTTGGAAGGAAAGTTGAATCCGACAACTGTCGCTCAGGCGAATACGTTTTTTAGAAAAGAAGCGAAGCTTAAGAAAAAAGCTGTGTCTGTGGCTGATAAGAAAGAAGTTTTACTTAGCCTCGAAGGTCTGACCCAAAAATCCGTCGAAAAGGAATTGGCTGATCTTTTACCAGAGCCCATAGTTCTTGATCAGAAAAAGCATTTGGGTGCTGGACGGATTTTGAATCAATTCACTTCGGATGAATCGCTTGATCAGAAGCTCAACCGACTCAAAGAGGTCCTGGCGAGTTCGCTTCCGAAAGATCCGAGTCAGTGCGAGCTTCTTCATAAGATTTGTGACATTGCGCTCGCGCAGAGTGATCCGCTGAAGAAAGAACCTGCGAAAGAAAAAAATCCGGTGAAAGCAAAACTAGTTGAGGGCGCAAAAACCCCGGCGATGGTTATTAACCGCGTTAAAAGATCCTATATCTCGGTTCATACGAAGCGCGAGGTCACTCATCGAAGTCAGGGGCGATGTTCTTACGTTGATCCCGTTTCAGGAAGACGATGCGACTCTCGAACAGCGCTTGAGTTTGATCACATACTCCCCTTTTCAAAAGGTGGGAGTGAGTCGCCTGAGAATTTACGGCTGACTTGTCGGGCGCATAATTCGCTTTATGCGATTCGAGAATTTGGGCGAAAGAAGATGAGTGAGTTTCTGCCTTCGATTCGATGAGTGCCTTCGGCGGCTAGAAGCCAGACAGAAACGACGTATTTATAGGCTAATCGGCCTAAGGTTAATTCTCGAGGCATTTGCTTCCGCCTCATTTCGAGAATCTTTATAAAAGGCTAACAATTCTAGTTTATCAGAGTTTACTTCCGATAGGAGATGCACCAGAGACTGCGTTCCAATAGGAGATGCATGAGACTCAAACGACTCTTCGTTTTGTTGCCGGCGTTCGTAGTTCTCACCATTTCCTTTCAGAATTGCGCGGGCTTTAAACCCGCGACTGGTAAGGGTGATTTTTCGAGTGAAGAATCAGAAGGCGGCGAAACTCTTTCGAAAGCTTTCTTCGAAGCGAAATGTGTCTCTTGTCATTCAAGCGTTGATGCCTCTGGATCTTTTGATGCATCGACGTACGAAGGCGTTCTCACGCGCGTCGTTCCTGGGAACTTGGATGCTAGCGTTCTCGCACAACGCTTGAGCGACATGCCTCCTGGCGATCCTCTTTCTGCAAAAGAACGCAAGATGGTTGAAGATTGGATTTTGGCTGGCGCTCCCGACTTTGAAGCTGAGCCCGAAGAACCAGAACCGACTCCTGTGCCTACTCCGGTACCGACTCCGATGCCTACTCCGGTACCGACTCCAGAACCGAATCCGGTACCGAATCCGATGCCGAATCCGATGCCGAATCCGGTACCGACTCCGATGCCGACTCCGGTACCGACTCCGGTACCGACTCCGGTACCTACTCCGACGAATGC
>DATLHP010000089.1:0-2437 GCA_035539835.1 Bdellovibrionales bacterium | reverse complement strand
TCGTTACACCGGTCGCGGTGTCGCTGGAGTGAAAGTCGGGCCGAGCCCGGATTGGCTTAAAAAGCGTCTCGAATCTATCGGCGTGAATTCAATCAACAACGTTGTCGATGCAACGAACTACGTGATGATGGAACTGGGTCAACCGCTGCATGCGTTTGATGCGAACAAGATCCAAGGTCGCACGATCATTATCGACAAAGCGGTTGCAGGCGAGAAGTTTGTTACTCTCGACGGAACAGAGCTCACCTTTGATGGATCAGAACTCACGATTCGCGATCGCGAGCGCGCTGTTGTTCTGGCTGGTATTATCGGTGGCAAGAACTCGGGCGTCGACGAGAGTACAACAGAGATCTTTATCGAAGCAGCTTACTTCAATCCGGCGGCGGTTCGTCGTTCGGCTCGAAAGTTCGGTATCGAAACAGATTCGTCGTATCGTTTCGCTCGCGGCACGAATCCAGAGGCCGTGCCTTTGGCTCTCAATCGTGCAGCGCAATTGATTCAGAAGGTCGCTGGCGGAAAGATCATGGGCGATGCTCTCGACGAGTATCCGCGTCCGCTCACTCGCGATCCGATCGAAATTTCTTTGGGCCGTTTGAGTTCTCGTATCGGAATCAATGTCGACGCTGGCGAATTTGAATCTTGGATGAAGCGTCTGGGTTGCGACGTGAAGTTCTTGAAAGAAGATGGCAGCGAAGGGCCGACGTGGTCGATTCGGCCGCCGATTTTCCGTTGGGACATTGTTGTCGACATGGATCTCGTCGAAGAGTTTGCACGACTTCATGGCTATCAGCACATTCCGGAAACTTTGCCGGCACTCGCGGCAAGTCCGGCTGCGCACGATAATCAATATACTGGCGAAGTTCGTTTGCGCAGGCTTTTGCAGGCAGAGCATTGCCTTCAAGCAGTGAACTACGCGTTTGTGTCGAAGACATTCCAAGAGAAGTTCTTGGGCGATACAGAGAAAATGAATGCGCTTGGCTTAAAAACGCAAGCTGCGGCAGTTCCGCTCATCAATCCGCTCAACGAAGAAATCAACGTCATGAGAACGTCGCTTCTCGCTGGGCTTTTTAAGAACGTGGTTCATAACTCACGCCAAGGAAATTCATACGGCCGTGTTTTCGAAACTGGATTCGCTCACGGAAGTGAAACATCCGGCGGTGAGGCGAAGTACACACAAGAAGCACGCTTAGGCTTCGCGTTCTGGGGCCGCAATGAAAGTCTTTGGTCGAAAGACACTGAAACGCCGATTGTTCTTGAGCTCAAAGGCGTGATCGAACGCTTTCTTCAGCAATGGGGTGTTCGTCGTTGGAAATGGGTTTCAATCACGAAAGATGCACCTGATTTCGTTCATCCAGGACAAGCGGCTGCTTTGCATGTCGAAGGAAAAGCAATCGGATTCGTCGGGACTCTTCATCCGCAACTCAATGACGAGCATAAGATTCGTGAAGTCTGTGCCGTCGCAGAAATCGCTATCGACAAACTCTTTGCACAAGGTGCTCGTCCGCCAACGTATGAGCCGATTTCGAAAATGCCTGCAGTCGATCGCGACTTGGCGTTTGCGATGCCGAAAGAACTTCCTGTTGGCGATGTTGAGGCAGAAATTCGCAAAACAGGCGGAGAGCTGCTACGCGATGTCCGTGTTTTCGACGTCTTCGAAGGCGGATCGCTAGAGGCTGGACTTAGGTCGGTCGCTTTCAGGCTGATTTTCCAAGCGAAAGACTCCACCCTCGAGGATGCAGCGATCAACGAGCTGCGCGATAAGGTCGTCGGAGCAGTGAAGTCAAAGTTCGGAATCGCGCTTCGCGGATAAATGTTGAAAGTATTCAGACACTTGGTAGCCTTTCAATAGCTACGGTGGAGGAAAGCATCATGACTGGGCAGAATCTGGGGCGTTCGACGATGACGAAGGCGGATATCGTCGAGAAGGTCTATCAAAAGATCGGCTTCTCGAAGAAGGAAGCGTCTGAGCTCGTCGAGTTGGTTTTCTCGAGCCTCAAAGACGTTCTCCAACGTGGAGATAAGGTTAAGATTTCGGGTTTTGGTAACTTCGTTGTTCGCGAGAAAAACGAACGCGTCGGTCGCAATCCGCAAACCGGCGAACAAATAAAAATCAGCGCGCGTCGGGTTCTGACTTTCAGACCATCGCAAGTCCTCAAAGCAATGCTCAACGGTGAAGACATCACAGGACTGACAGATGATGACGACGAGTAATAATAATCAAAATGAGTTCGAATTGAACGAACTCACCATTGAAGAAAATGAAATCGCGATTCCTTCTTCAGCTGACGAAATCGAATTGGTTGCAGCGTCTCAATTTCAGCCAAAGATCGAAGCAAGCGAAGCGCTTCTTGGCGACATGGGTTCAATTCCAGACAAGATGGCATTCAAGATCGGTGAGGCGGCCGAGATGGTCGGCGTAAAGCAATACGTTCTGCGC
>DATLHP010000088.1:0-8098 GCA_035539835.1 Bdellovibrionales bacterium | reverse complement strand
ATCTGAACTGGTCTGATTTTACAGAGCCAGAACCAGCCCAGCGCGGAATCATGCAGGCTGATCTTTTTGGAGCAGCGAGACGTCTTGCACGTCTTGGAATTTCTCCGGAGTCACATGTTGTCGTAGTCGGAAACGGGATCTACGGAAACGGTGAAGAAGGCCGAGTTGCGTGGATGCTCGTCTATATGGGCCTCAGCAAAGTTCAGTTTGCGAGCCTCGAAGCGCTGAAGCCTCGTGTAACGAACGTCATTGATACGTCATCGATCAAGGCTGTTCCGATGTGGAAGCCTGAAGTTCGTACTTCGCTGAATGTGACTCGTGACGAAGTGATTTTTGCGATCAACGAGCGTGGAGTTGAAAAACCGATTTCCTTCAAGGGCGGACCGGCGCTGGTCTATCACATCATCGATGTGCGCTCTGAAAAGGCCTATCTCGGCAAAGAGGGCGTCGGCTCGCGCGCGCATGTTCCAAACATGGACGCGATCAATATTCCCTGGAAAGAGTTCTTCGATAAGCAGATGCGTGTGAAAACAAGCATGGCTCAGCGCCTGGCTCAGGTCGGACTTGATCCCGCAAATCGTGTGATCGTGATCGGTGAAGACGGCGTATCATCCGCTGCAGTGACTCTCGTCTTGAGAGGTCTCGGATACAAGAACGCCGGCAATTACGCCGGCGGCCTCTTGGATCTTATGAGTACAAAAGTCAGATAAGATTATTTCGCAGGAGCTTCTTCGACAGCTGGCGCTTGGGCAGCCATCGGCTGTACCACGCAAATACGTTTCATGCTGGCATCGCCAACATTGAGTAAAGTGAATTCGTCAGCAATCACATGGCCCGATGCGGTTCGCTCAGTTCCGTCTTCCTGAACTACGGTGAGTTTTACATGAACTGATAGTGACTTGTGATCTTCTTCACCAGGAACCGTGATTTTATCGGTCTCTACGCTCACTTCGCATTTCGAGACGCCTTTTTCGGTAGCGACGCCAGAGGCTCCGTGCGCCACATCCATCGATGAGTTCGCAAGTGGTTGGCCCGGTTCTTTGTTTTCAGGGTTCGTTGCATCAGAAATACCGATGTATAGTTGTTCTGGAAGAATCGACTTTTGTTCGCCGTTCTTCTGGAGCTTCTGTGCGTCCGTAGGCAAAGCCTTTGCCGGAGTCTTGTCGCCACTTGGCTTCATGCAAGCTGTTGCGAGAGTTGCTGTCAGGATCAAAAAGAGTGCTGCGCGCATTGGTTACTCCTTGGTAATCGCAGCGTTTAAATGCAAGGCGCGGGCCCCTGGGAGTGTTAGAAAACTAACAGGTATCCGTGGGTTATATGCGTTTTTAGAGTGAAAATGGGCTTCTGAAAGAAAACGAGAGGCCGTTAAGAGGCCTTCTCCATCTTGAAGAGGACAGAATTGAGCGCTTTCAGAATGTCTGGATCGTACTTCGCCTTCAGCTTGGTCATCATGAATTCGACGGCGTCTTTGGGTGACATCGGCTGATTGTATGAGCGCTTTGTCGTGAGTGCATCGTAGGTATCGGTGATCGCAACGATGCGGGCCATATTGTGAATCTCAGGGCCCGTTAGCTGTTGCGGATAGCCGTTTCCGAGGAAGCTTTCGTGATGCTCAAAGCAGCACGCCTTCATTGCCTCAGAGCAACCGTAGTCAGTAAGAATTTTTAGTCCGTACTGAGGATGTTTCTGCATCTGAGCCCACTCGACGTCGTCGAGAGTTCCTTGTTTGCAGATGATATCAACATGCACGTTTCGTTTACCAATATCGTGAAAAAGCGCACCGCGACCGAGTTCTTGTAAGTCTTCGGCGCTGTAACCCAAAATCTGTCCGAGCCCGAGCGAATAAATGCCGACATCGAGCGAGTGATTGTAGGTGTAAAAATCGTGTGACGAGAGCGAGATCAGGTGAGCCATTCCAGCAGGCTCTTGCTCCATGAATGCGATGAAGTTCGAAATCAATTCTTTCGAATCAGTGAGAGCTTGTTCGACATCAGGCTGTTCGAAAATTTCTTCTGCCAGCGTGAGCGAGCTTTCGCGCAGAATCATCGCTTTTTGCGCGACGTCGAGCGAATCCTGATTCATGCGATCAAAAACATAGCGCTTGTAGAGAGGGCGCTGTGGCTCAGGAACAAAAAACACATCGGCGCGATCGAGATGAGCGATTTTTTCGGCCTTCAATGCCTCGCCCGCCCGGAGGTAATGCACCTGACGTCCATTGATCATGATAAAAACGTCGAAGGTGGTCGGCTGACCCGGTAGGAGGGTGCTGACTCGAATCTTAAAGAAACGTTCATCCGTGGTGTTCATCAGAATAATTTTGCCACGGTTCATCTCGGGATGCCATAAACGGTGGTGGATGCGTATCTGGATGAGTCTAAAGGCTGTGCGAAAACATGATTAAGTTGGAAACACCCGTACAATTCATCAAGGGCGTTGGACCTAAGTTGGGGGACGTACTTCGTAAGAAGGGCGTCGTCACGGTGCAGGATCTCCTCGAGTGGTATCCGCGAGCTTATGAAGACCGTCGCGCGGCTCGCAATATCGCGTCGCTAAAGCCCGATGAATTGGTCAGTCTTCGGGCTCAGATCGTTCGCGTGAGCTCATTCAACATGGGCAAAAGTAAACGAAAAATATACGACGTCACTCTGACGGATTCGACCGGCAAGATTCACTGCAAGTTCTTTCGCGTTCCGTACAAGGGTTACTTCGAGCGCTTCAAAGCCGGCGAGTGGGTGCGAGTGATCGGAAAGGTCACGCTCTATCGCGGACAAATCGAATTTCATCATCCCGACATGCAAGATGATGCGGCCGAAGAGGGAAGCGACAGCAACAAAGTGATTCCGGTCTATCCAGAATCTGAGGGCATGACGAATCGTCAGATCCGAAAACTTGTTGAACTTTCGATCGATGAACTCAAAAAGTCACTTGCAGAACCTGCGCTCGCCGCAGCGAAAAGCCATTCTGCACAACCGAAGCTGGGGGCATCGGCTTTGGGGCGGCGTCTTCCCACTTCGGTGCGGAAGTCGAACAACGTGGCCATGTCAGAGCCGCCACCGGCCAATCAAATCGAAAAGTTTCCGGAATGGCTTCGCGGAAAATACAAACTCGTTGAACGCTTCGAAGCTCTCGAAAAAATTCATCTACCGCCGCCTGACGCCGGAGCTGATTTCGTCGACCAGACGTCGCCCTATCATCGCCGAATCATTTTCGAAGAGTTTTTCTGGCTTGAACTCTATCTCGCATCAAAAAAATCGGGCCTGAAGCGAGAGGCTGCGCCGGCTTTTGAGAAAAAAATGTCTCTCGTAGAAAAATTAAAAAAGAGTCTGCCGTTTGAGATGACGAATGCGCAGCTGCGGTCGTTAAACGAGATCGTTGGGGATCTCGTTAAACCACATCCGATGCATCGCCTGGTTCAAGGAGATGTCGGTAGCGGAAAGACGCTGGTCGCTTTGGCGAGCGCTCTCATCGCACACGAAAATGAGTTCCAGTCGGCGATCATGGTTCCGACCGAGATCCTTGCCGAGCAACATTATCAAAACGCCAAAAAATTCTTAGAGCCGCTCGGAATCACAGTGGGTCTGCTCACGGGTTCGATGAAGACCGCCGAACGCAATCAAACGTATGACATGCTGAAAAACGGGCTGATTCATTTAGTCGTCGGTACCCATGCGTTGATTCAAGAAGCTGTTGAGTTCAAACAGCTCGGACTGGTCGTCATCGATGAACAGCATCGTTTCGGTGTTCATCAACGAAGCATGCTTAAACGAAAAGGTCTTTCGCCGCATTTCTTGGTCATGACCGCAACACCGATTCCGCGAACGCTAGCAATGACAGTCTACGGAGATCTCGATGTTTCCATCATCGATGAGCTACCGAAGGGACGGGCGCCGATCACGACACGAGTGACTTACGAAAGTAAGCGTCCCGAGGTGATGAAGTTCCTCAAAGAGCAATTGGCGAAAGGCCGACAGGTCTATGTCGTTTACCCATTGATCGAAGAGAGCGAAAAAATCGATCTCAAAGATGCAATGACTGCCTTTGAAAATCTCAAAGAAGAACTCGCACCGAAATTCAAAGTCGGTTTGCTTCATGGAAAAATGAAGGCCGATGAAAAAGACGAGGTCATGCGCGGGTTCCGCGCTAAAGAGTTCGACGTCCTCGTTTCGACAACAGTGATTGAGGTCGGCGTCGATGTTCCAAATGCGAACCTGATGTTGATCGAACATGCCGAGCGCTTTGGTCTATCGCAGCTTCATCAGCTGCGCGGACGTGTTGGGCGGGGAGAGCACAAGAGTTTCTGTGTTCTCATGCTCGGTCAGGCTGTGTCGGATGAGTCGCGCGAGCGGACTCGCATCATGGAGCAGACCTCAGACGGCTTTAAAATCGCAGAAGCTGATCTCGCAATTCGAGGCCCTGGCGAATTTTTGGGTTCAAGGCAGTCGGGATTGGCTGGGTTTAAAATGGCCAATCTCGTTCGCGATATCTCGATTCTCACCGAGGCTCGTAACGCTGCGTTCGAAATTCTCGAAAAGGATTCGCAGCTGAAATCTCCTGAACACAGAGCGTTGAGAGACGAGCTATTACGCACACATGGGGCAACGGCGCTCGCTTCCGTGGGCTAACTGCTGAATTTTGCTGCTCTAGGCCTCGAAGTATGGTTTTCTCGCGCGCTCATCCCGGGGGTGCACAATTCGTCAGCTCAGACTCATCATCACAGCCGCTGCATTGATCACATCATTTGCGTCACTTGCGACAGCAGGAACCGTTCTTCGTTTGAAGTCGGGCAATGTCGTCACTGAGCAAAAAAATCCGAACAAGTTTTTGAAAACGATCAATGGCGAGAGACACTTCGTCGTTCAGTTCAACGCCGCGGTTTCTGCTGAAGACCGAAAGTCCCTTGAGACTCAAGGTGCAAAGATTCTTCGCTACCTTCCAGACGACGCTCTCGTTGTTCGCGTCGATGGCGCAAAGATTCGTTCGATTCTTGCCATCGCCTCGGTGAGAAACGTTCTTCCGTTCGCGACTGACTGGAAAATGAGTGATGATTTTGGACCGTCGAGCGTCTTTTCGGCTCAACGCCCAACTCTGGTTCACGTCCGCTTGTTCCCAGAAGTGGATGAAGCGAAAGCACTTTCAGAAATCAAAGCTTTGAATCTTTCCGTCGAAGCTGCTGATGGGCGTTTCTTGACAGTAAAGATCATGGACCGCGAAATTTCGAAGCTCGCAGCCGTTGAAGCTGTCGAGTGGATCCAGCCGCAACCAAAGTTTCAAACAATGAACTTTGATGTCGATCCGGAGATCGCTCCGCCCTCAGGCGCTGGTGACTACAGTGATCTCAACGGGTACGAGACCGGAACTCGCGTGATGAGTTTCGATGCGGTTTGGAGTCGCGGCCTCACCGGCAAAGGTCAGATCGCATCCTTCGCTGACACGGGTCTTGATAACGGCGATCTTGCAACGGTTCACGAAGACTTCCGCGGTCATCTTCCAAGCGGCTACTTCACGGGAATGTTCTCTGAGAGCTGGGAAGATCCGATGGGTCACGGCACTCACGTCGCCGGTTCAATCGCCGGTGCGGGTGTAAAGAGCGGCGGCATCGTTCGCGGTGGCGCTTTTGATGCTCAACTCATCCCGGTCAGCATGTGGAGCCCAATGATGGACAACATCATGCCTCCAACCAAACTCGCTGAGCTTTTCAATCCGCCGTACACCGATGGCGCGCGCATTCACTCGAACTCATGGGGTTCAGGCAAAAACTTCGGCGCTTACGATTCGTTCGCAGCGCAAGTTGATGAATACATGGCTGCTCACCCTGACTTCTTGATTCTGTTCGCGGCTGGAAACAGCGGTGTTGACCACAATCGTGATGGTCGTATCGATCCAAACTCAATCGGAAGCCCTGGCACAGCAAAGAACGTTTTGACTGTCGGTGCTTCTGAAAATTTGACGACGTTGGGCAAACAAGGTCGTCACAAAGACATGAACAACGGTTCTGAAAACTGGGGTGTTGAGCCGCTCGCAAGCGATACTCTTTCAAACAACCCGGATGGCCTTGCTGTGTTTTCGTCGCGGGGACCAGCTCGTGATGGTCGTACGAAACCAGAAATCGTGGCTCCCGGAACAAACATTCTGAGCAACCGATCACAGCATCCAGACGCGGTTCCTCTCTGGGGCGAGTACAACAAAGACTACGTTTGGGCTGGCGGAACTTCGATGGCAACGCCGCTCACAGCGGGTGCGGCGACTCTCGTTCGCCAATATCTCATCGAAAACCTTAAAATGGCTCAGCCTTCAGCGGCACTCGTGAAGGCCGTATTGATGCACACGGCAGTTGATCTCTATCCAGGTCAGTACGGAATGGTTGGAAAAGACAAAGGCCAAGAAATTCTCACGCAGCGTCCGAACTCAGACGAAGGCTACGGCCGCGTTGATGTTTCTCGTGCAACAGATCTTGCGACAGCACAGCTGGTTGACGAAAAAGTGGGACTTGCTAAAGACGAAGTGAAAACACTGCGTATGAAGGTCAGTGCTGCCGGAGTTATGACGGCGACTCTGGTTTATACCGATGCGGCGGCGGCACCATCAGCAGCTCAAGCCCTGGTGAATGACCTCGATCTCGTTATCGTCGATATCGCGACTGGCAAAGAGAAAATCCTCGCCGATCGCATCAATAACGCTGAAATGCTGACGGTCCCGGTGGCTGCTGGTGAATACGAAGTCCGCGTCAAAGGACAGAACGTTCCTCAGGGCCCGGCTTCGGGCAAACAGCCTTACGCTCTAGTCGTAACAGTTCGTTGAGTTTTCTCTGAGATCTGCCGCTTAAACAGGCGGCAGGGCGGCAGCCCTGACGTCAGCTTTCTTTACAGATTTGCTTACACTGCTTTAGTAAAACTTACGGAAAATCGACCGTCAGAAGAGCTGCACTTCTTTCCACCTACGGTCGCTAAGGTGTTGCTGAAAAATCTTCGACGGGATGCCGATTCACGTCTGGTGAGATTGATTCAGAATGTCATCAGTGCTAAAACAACGCAGCTTCTGAACTGAAAAGGTTCGGGAGTTTCTCGTGTTCTTTGTTTTTGGAGGTCTGATGGCCGAGTCGACAATCGCATCGTTCAAAGTTGGTGATAATGCGGTTTATCCGGGGCATGGCGTAGGCCGTGTCACTGCCATCGAATCCAAAGAAATCTTCGGTAAGAAGCACGAATTCTACACGATCCAAATTCTCGAAAACGGCATGAAGATCATGATCCCTAAAGACAACGTTGAAAGCGTTGGTCTTCGCCCGATCATTTCGCGCGAAGAAGCAGGGAAGGTCATCGCCATCCTTCGTGAAACGAACGTTAAAATCGACAACCAAACATGGAATCGTCGTTATCGCGAATACATGGAGAAGATCAAAACCGGTTCGGTTTTTGAAATCGCAGAAGTTCTTCGCGATCTCTTCCTTCTTAAAGTCGATAAAGAATTGAGCTTCGGCGAGCGCAAGATGCTCGACACAGCTCGTAGCCTTCTCTTGAAAGAGCTTAGCCTCGCGACTTCACGCGATGAGCTGGCCAACCAAGACGAGGTTAAAGCGATTTTCGGTCTCTAAAATGGTGATCTCGGGCTGATGCCCTATGAGACGCCGAGCGGGGTGAAGTTAGCTGTGGGGCTAACTTCTTGAAAGCCAGGGTAACCCCTGGCTTTCTTATTTTTGGGGCCTTTCGGGCGCTCTCGTTCGAAGGGCGGTTTGGGCTCGCGGGCCTATGGCCATGCTCGGGGACGGGCATCCATGCCCTCTGCCAGCTGTTCGCGCCTTTGGCGCTCGTCATCCTGACGCTGGAAGCCCCACCAGAACAGATGGGCCGCCCTTCATCCGAGAACACATCACTTCGCAAAAAAGAGACTCTAGTTCAGGAGAGAGATCTAAAGCGCGCTGGCCCCGCCGAATTGGTATTCGAAGCCTATGTTGAATTCGGGTTGGCTGGCGATCGGTTGGCTCCATGTGAGTAGGATGCCCCAGCAGTCGCCGGGTGGGCGTAAGTTTACGATGGCTGAGTAGGCTCGTACGCGGAAGTCCATTGGTTGCCAGCTGACTGGAGTGTAATCGATGGCGCCG
>DATLHP010000087.1:0-2704 GCA_035539835.1 Bdellovibrionales bacterium | reverse complement strand
TGGCATTTGTGGCGCCGGGTTTCCGAAGCCACGACCGCCGTAAAATTCTTCCATGAACTCTTGCAATGGATCACGATAGCGGCGCGACTGCGGGCGAACATTCGCCGTTGTCGTGATACTGACGACCGTCGGGTTCAAAAGTTTCGAGAGTTCAACCCAGAGATTTCGCGGAAGAGGCTCTCCGACTTTCGACATGTCGATGGGAACTTGCTTTTGCAGATCTTTGATCGCTTGATCGATCGGCTTGGGCGTGGGCGGAGTAACCGTGTTTTGGTTGGGTTTTGTTTCAGCAGACGCATTTCCAACGATGAATCCGCCAGCGCCCGTGAGAGCGATGGCCATAAGAGTGGCCGCGAACTTCAACTTCTTCATTGAGACTCCTAACTGTCTTTACTTCTCACTTACAAATTTCATTTGCAGATCAGAAACAATCGACTCGATGAAACGCTGTTCATCGGCGTTGAGATTTCCCTTCGTTTTGTCGCGCAACATTCTCAATAGATCGATGTTGAAGCGTGCGAGTTCGAGATCTCGTTCAGTCTTTCCGTTTGCTGGATTCGGAGCGAGCCCGAGCGCCATTGCCGCTGACGAACCAATCGAGAGAACGAGCGTTGAAAAATTAGCTTCGAGAGATTTTTCTGACATCTGAGTAGTCCTCGACTTTGCGTCTTCGTATATGCCTGTGTGGCAAATATCGAAACGAGTTTTTCTGCGTCAAGGTAGCTCGGCCTAACTGTCGCTGTCCGCCTATGACGCACAGAGAAAACTGACACGCGTGCTCAGTTACAACGGTTCATGCCCAGTTAGATGAAATAGCCGACGTTCGATGGGGGGTTGAGCTACTGCAAAGCGCCACAATGGATAACGCACGAGTGGGCTGACCATAAAAAGGTGTGCTTCGGCGAGATTCACGGGGAATGGGCGAGTTTTCGCATACGAATCCAATTTCCAAAGTGTTCGTGCGACCAGCGAGCGATCGCCCGTGAGATCGGCGACAAAACGATCAGTGCTAATGATGGCTTTGCGGCTTACCGAAACCCGAACCAGGAACGCGACCAAAGGCGAGATAAGGAGCGTCATTGGGCCGAAGCGAACGCCACCGTGCTTCAACAATTCGATGCGATCGCTGGTCTTGCGGAAGAAGCAGGTGATGAAACGAAGAAGAATCACGTCATCGATCAGACGCGCAGTGAAAGAAAGAAGACCCACGAGAGCCGAAATCGCCGTTGCTGCAGCGGTTTGTTGCGTATCGAGTCTACGGAATTCGTAGGCGAGAATGATCTCGAGCTCTTTGTCAGACATTTTTTCGAGAAGCGCGCGCGATACGAACACGCTTGAGCGCTTCGGCATGAGTCCTGCGGAAAATGCGAGCGGTGTTTCGCTTTCGATGACATGGATGTTGGGAAGCTTCATTCCCGTTCGGCCGGCGAGATTGCGTGCCAAACGCAAAATCCCCCAAGCGTCCTGTCCTTCGAGAGTTTGGCTCGGGAACAAAGAGTCGAGACGCAGATCCGCGTAGAAGAACACAAGCGAGTTGAGCGAGAGAGCTAGGAAAAACCCAATCAAAAGTCCAAAGCGACTCTCGATCGAGTGCCCGGTAACGATCAACGCCATCGAACATAACGCCATAACGACCCAGACCTTTGCAGAATGGGTTGGTCGCGTGAGTTTCATTCGACGCTTAGGACGATCGGCCATTGGAGATTTGGTCTTTGTACTCGTCATGTGAAGGACATTATTCCATTGAAAACGACTCTCGAGCCAAGCGAAAATGATGTGTTCTTGTCAGTTAGTTCTTTATTGGGAGACGAAGCATCGTGGAAGCCACCAGTCCGAAATCAAACGGCATTGACGTCCTTGCTCTGAACGCGGCAGTGAAACAAGAGAGCCAATTCGTCGAGCGGATGATGAAAGAAGTAGCGAAGGTCGTCGTCGGCCAGCACGAAATGCTTGAAGGAATCCTCATGGGACTCCTTACGGGCGGTCACGTTCTTCTCGAGGGTGTACCGGGTCTCGCAAAAACTTTGACCATCTCGAGCGTTTCGAAATCGATCTCGCTCGCGTTTCAGCGCATTCAGTTCACGCCTGATCTTCTTCCGAGCGATTTGATCGGAACGATGATCTTCAATCCGAAAACAGGTGAGTTTGCACCAAAGCAAGGTCCGATCTTTACGAATATCGTTCTTGCGGACGAAGTAAACCGCGCTCCGGCGAAAGTTCAATCGGCGATGCTTGAGGCGATGGCTGAAAAACAAGTCACCATCGGCGAGACGACGTACAAACTCGAAACTCCGTTTTTG
This sequence comes from Bdellovibrionales bacterium, assembly GCA_035539835.1. Taxonomy (GTDB): domain Bacteria; phylum Bdellovibrionota; class Bdellovibrionia; order Bdellovibrionales; family JAMPXM01; genus DATLHP01. The sequence continues at coordinate 404 of DATLHP010000087.1, read as the reverse complement.
GTACTCGCAACCCAGAACCCGCTCGAGCAAGAGGGAACATACCCGCTTCCTGAAGCGCAGATGGATCGTTTCATGTTCAAGATCAACGTTGGTTATCCAACGAAGGGCGAAGAGCTCGAAATCATGAACCGCATGGGACAAGACAAGCAACCGGTGATCGAACCGGTAATCTCACGCGAAGATTTGATGCGCGCTCGTGAGCGTGTCGATCAAATCTACGTCGACGACAAACTCCGTGCGTACATCGTCGAGATCGTGATGGCGACCCGCGAACCGTCGAAATACGGTCTCGGTCACATTGGCAATCTCATCCGCGTCGGCGGAAGTCCGCGAGCGACGATCAGTTTGATTCGCGCAGCAAAAGCTCATTCATTTTTACGCTCGCGTGGTTACGTCACTGCCGA
>DATLHP010000086.1:0-5391 GCA_035539835.1 Bdellovibrionales bacterium | reverse complement strand
GCAATGATTGTTGGTGATCCCGGTTTCGGAAGAAGATCCCCATTCACTTCAGGAACGACGAGCGGATAGCTCGCGTTCATACGGAAAGCTGCCGAGTTATCGACAGCAAAGGCACCCGCTTTTACCGCTTTCGGTGCCCATTCAGCGCTGATGTCGTCACCGCTGGAAAAAAACACGAGATCAAGTCCGTCGAAGCAGCCTTCTTTCAAGGTCTGTAAAGCGATTTCACGATCCATGAACTTCTTGATCTGACCCTTCGAGTTCTCACTCGCAAAAAGACGAATTTCTCCGGCCGGGAAATCGCGTTCTTCGATCAGATTCAAGAAAGTTTCGCCGACGACGCCAGTCGCTCCGACGATGCCAAGATTGATCTCGCGCGAGGCCGCGCGGCTAGGAGAGGGGCTCATCGAATGGGCTCCTCGTCTTCAACTTCTTCATGAAGATCGTCGCCGCCTTCTGGCGCCGAGACAGCGGGTATCGTTTGCGCTTTGAGCGGTTTACCGAGCCCCAGAATGCCAAAGATAGCGCCCAGTGTTGCGTACAACATGAAGACCACAAAGAGCATGACCTCTGGGCGAATCGCGACGCCGAAGAGAATCACGACGCCGACGACGAGATATTTGAATGGCAAACGCGACTTCAGATCGATGTCTTTGAAGCTGCGATAGCGGAATGTCGACACCATGACGAATGCGAGAAGGGCCGCCATCAAAAGAAGGATGATCGATCCGCGTGGCTCCCAACCGAGATCCATGAATGCGAGAACCGAACTGGCGACGATACCTGCAGCCATCGGAATCGGCAGACCTTGGAAGTACGCCTTTTCGACGATCGTCGCTTGCACATTGAAGCGAGCCAAACGAAGTGCTCCGCATGCGCAGAACAAGAATGAAACCAACCAGCCAATGCGACCGAACGGCTGAAGGGCCCAAAGATAAAGTAGAAGGCCAGGGGCAACGCCGAAGCTGACGAGATCACAAAGCGAATCGTACTCAGCTCCGAACTTGCTCATGCTTTGAGTGAGACGCGCGACACGTCCGTCGAGCAAATCGAAAACCGCAGCGGCAACAATCGCGTAAGCGGCGAAAAGATACTCGCCTTTGATGGCCTGAACGATCGCAGCGAATCCGAAGAACAGATTCATCGTGGTGATCAGATTTGGCAGAACGTAGATGTGCATGCCAGGGCGCATACGCAGTCGACGGGTGCGTTGGCGGAAGCCGCTTCTAAAAGTCTCTTTGGTTTCGATCGTCTCGCTCATCTGGTTGGTACCGTTCGGCTCCGCTGTCACTTGTCGTCGCGGGTCCGCTCCTCCAAACGGTTCTATCAGAGCCCGAAGCCGCCATAAACCTTAAAAAGGACCCAAAGAAGGATCGAACAAATTATGGGGAACGTCAGGTTGTCATCGAGCTTGCCGACAGGGAAGAGCTCAGCCACAGCGCCGAAGAGGCCTGAGAGCGGAGCGACGATCAAGATTCGCTCGGTCATGAGGTTGTTGAAGTAGTAGTAAAGCGCTGCAATTGCGCTGCAAACCGCGAAAGCGGCCATGGTTCCTTGCAGCGTTTTGTTCGCGAGAATTTTGTCTTTTCCGTAACGAATTCCAGCAAAGCTTGCCACCGGATCACCGAAGGCCAAGAAGAGCAGGGTGAGCGTGACGATGTGTTTGTCTCTGAAAAGGAGTAAAAACATTGTCCCAACGAATAGGTAACTCGTTCCCGAAATCGACGAATATTCGTGGCGTCTCATCACAGGTCCGAAGACTTTAACGAGAAACTGATTCAGCCAAGGTCGGCTTTGGCGCAAGTAATCGACAGTAATGAAGAGGGCGGCGAAGGGGATAAGCACCATCGCCGATGCCTTGTGGCCGAGCAAATTGTAGCCGACCGCCATCGCCGAGATTCCGATGCAGTGCCACAGTTTTCGAACGAGATGCAGATCGCTTTTGAGCTTCAAACTTTGGTGCTGCATGGGACCTATCGCTTACCTTAGATCTGAGCGCGTTAACAGACGCTCAATGTCACTTCTGAGATCCTGAAAACGACGGTTACAACCTGCTGAAATCACGAACATTTCAACAAGACCGAGGACATTTGTCCATAACTAGTCCGGTTCTTAACGCCGCATATCGGAGAACCCTCGTTTTTTCGTATACTTAGAATCGGAGTGGAGTGTGCTGTGATTCTGCTGAAAGAATTCGCAAAAGTGTTTCCGATGATGGTGGCGTTGATCGCCACGCTCGGGCCGCTTTCTGCTGAGGCACGCAGAAACTTCGGACCTCACAAGGGCTATCTCGAAAACGTCGATGGTGAGCGCGATAAAAAATATCAGGAGCTCGAGTTCTTTCAGCCGCCACCGCCGTTGGGGAGACCGATCAGCGAACGCATTTTCAACGAAAAGCTGAGCAAAGAATTTCGCGACAAGTACGAAGAAAAGTTTGGGCGCACAGAGATTGAGCGCGTGTATCAATCTCCGAATCGAACAACCTACTATAACGATGTCTACGGACCGACTGGAACTCTCGAAGAGATCAACAAAGAGAGAAAAGAATTCGGTGATTTCATGTTCAGGCGACTCGCCGAGTACCATGTCGACGACTATTTGAAGAACGATCCGTCAGCAAGACCCATCTATGAAGTCAAAGAGCGCATCAGCAACGTTCGTGTCGAGGTCAGCAGGGTCCGCATCGATATTCAGTACTCTATCGCCGGCAACACTCTCGATCTCAAACTCAACAATCCCTATCTCGATGACACCAAAATCCGAGTCGAAATGGATCCCGAGAGTATTGGTCCATCTTCAGTGAATGAGACTCGTCTGATGGTCGGCAAGCGTGTTACAAAAACGGTCTTTATGCAGAGTGATTACCTGACTCAAAAAGGTGTCGTCTCGCTCGTCGGTCGAAAAACTTTGACGAGAAATTTGTCGTCCTCGCTCACGGCTGCGACCTACACGAATGGCAACAAAGCAAATCGCCGTGAGACGATCTATCTTTCTGGCGTTACTTACGCGTTTTAATTACTGACGTCTTTGAATGATGTAATCACGCTCTTCGTGTCCGCCCTGATTGAACTGGTGGAAAACACGGATGCGATTTTCGCCTGGCGAAAGCGTTATGTAGTCAGTGGTGTAAGACGTATCAGTAGGATGGAAAACCGTCGCTGAGAATCCGTTCGCATCGTTACGAATTTCGCTTGAGACGATATGTATTTTTCCGGTCGCGCACGGTGCGCCTGAGAGGCGAACTTGTGCGATTGAGCGATCGAATTCGTGACGTGATTCAGTGCAATTGAGTTGCACGTCGATCGCCTGCGGAGCTGTTCTCTGTGGAACATCTGGAGTTACGCTATCAACGAGTGCGGCGGCAGGATGCCGAACACCGAGATTCGTAGATCCATGGCTTTTAGTCCGCGGCGGCTCGAGCATAAATGCGAGCGAACTGACACCGGTGACGAGCACGGCGACAGCTGTGAGCAAAATCATTTTAGTTTGGACGGACGTCGGCAAAAGAGCTCCCGGAAACCATGGATCCAGAAGGCTTTTCGGATTCCCGGAGAGAGCTCTATAGATGGACGAGGCTTAGGTCGGGGCTATTTTTTCTTGGGAAGAATCTGAGCCGCAGTGACCGAGGGCGAGACTGGTCGGCTCATCGAGCGAAGACGTTGTTGATTTTTGACCTCGTTCGAAACCTCGATGTCGGCGTCTCGAATTCGTTCAACGATGCGTTTGAATTTTGGGTTGGTCGCGACCTCGGGTCGGAGTTCTGCCATCATATTGTGCAGAATGACGAGGTAAGTCGCTTGGTGATTCACAGGAGTTGAGCTCGCGTCGAGCGCATTCAACGATTCGGTCGTTAGGCCCTCCATGACTTCGTCAAATGCACCGAGGTCGGTGAGTTCCCGTCGCAACCGAGTGAACATGTTTGAAACAGTACCGTCTTGGTCGGGGCGCGACAGAACGATTCGCGTTGCGTCTTGAAGGGCGTCGATGGCCTCTGGTTCTGCGACAATGCCGCGATCGTCATCGACTTCCTGATTGGCCTGAATCTCGCGCGCTTGCTGGATTTTCTTTCGAACAGCTTCGCCGATTTGCTCTGAGTTTTTCATCATGAGCGTGTTTGAGTCGTACTGGATCTTGGTCTCGTATCCGGTGGCACGAACCTCATCGGGGTTAGTCTGCGCACTAGAGCAGGCTGAGAGGGAAAGACCAAGAAGTCCAAAGACGCACATCAGAGTCGTAGTTTTAGTCATCATGAGATGATTCTAGCGCGCCTGAGCGGCAGCGTCGCAAGCGTATTTTTATTTTCAACGCCTTACTAGATTATGTCATGCTAGCAACCTGTTACATTGTCTTTCGATACTCAATGACGGAGGAACTCTTGAAATCACCTGCTATTGCACTCAAAGCATTGCTCGCTCTCGCCATCGGCTCCAGCCTCGTCGCTTGTGCTCCGTCGGCGCCGCAGCTGAAAAAAGTCATGGAAGAAAACCCAGATATTCTTTATTCGGTCATCAAAAAGGACCCGAAGAAATTCTTGGATGTTGTTAACGAAGCGGCACAGGCTGCACGCGCTGGCGAAGAACAGCGTTATGTCGAAGAAGAAGGCAAACGTCGCGAAGAAGAATTCAAAAACCCAAAGAAACCTGAGATCGCTGCTGACCGTGCTTTCGAAGGCGCGAAAGATGCTCCGATCACGATCGTTGAGTACTCTGATTTCCAATGTCCGTTCTGCAAACGTGGCGCTTCGACAATGAAAGAAGTCCTCGATGCATATCCAGGAAAAGTGAAAGTTCTCTTCAAGAACTTCCCAATCGAACGCATCCATCCGCTCGCGCGCCCAGCGTCTGAGTGGTACGAAGCGATCGCGCTTCAGAGCACAGACAAGGCATCGAAGTTCAAGCACATGATCTTCGAAAACCAAGACACGATGAACGACAAAGGCGAAAAGTACTTCGCTGAAGCAGCGAAAAAAGTCGGAGCTGACGTCGCGAAAGCGAAAGCAGACTTGAAGAGCGAAGCGGTTCAAAAACGCCTCGAAGCTGACCGTACTGAAGCTGAAAAATTCGGCTTCTCGGGCACTCCGGGCTACTTGGTCAACGGTGTCTCTTTGAAGGGCGCATACCCGCTCGACGATTTCAAAGAAGTCATCGATCGCCAACTCGCAGGCAAATAGTTGGTACCGGGCAGTCTCCGACTGCCCTTTGGGAGTCCTCGCTTCGCTGCGGTCCTCCCAATTGACCTTAAAACTGAGCTGATGAAAGGGAGCCCGAAAGGCTCCCTTTGTTTTTAGAGCGGATGGCGCCTTGGAGGGTTGCCTTTGCGGAGGCTGAGGTCTAAAACCAAAGCGCTCAATCAAAGGGAAAATGACATGGCGCTTAATCAGCCTCCGACGTC
>DATLHP010000085.1:0-3806 GCA_035539835.1 Bdellovibrionales bacterium | reverse complement strand
AGACTGAGCTCTTCGGCGGAGCACAATTCAATGTCACCAAGCATCTGATGTTGGCACTTTTCTATAACTACTATCGAGTGCGAGAAATTTCGCTCGGCGCGACGCTTTTCTTTTAGACGGCTTTTTGTCGGAGCCATTGATTGAGAAGTCCAACCTTTTGCGACGTCAGTTGGACATGATCGAAATAGAAATCCGAATCGGTGCGATGCTTGAAACGAACACGAAGTACCAAATCCGAGCGAAGTGCGAGATCGATTTCTCTTTCTTCCATCTCCGGTGGATTCGGAATGAGAGCTTTTAAATGAACGCCTTTACCCGAAATACCCGCGAGCTGCGCCCAATTTCCAAAACCATCGAGATGCACGATGACCTTCGCCCGAGAGGCTTTGCGAATTGGCGTGACGTTGGCTGGCTTGAGCTGCGCAGATACCGGTTGTGACGGCGCGATCGCTTGCGACTGCGCAACTGCCTGCGGTTGAACTGGTTGCTCTGGCTGTGTGGGCTCTTGAGACTTCGGCAGTCTTTGCTTCCACACCAATTGGTCGGCGATGAAAAAGAAAAGACCGACGTTCACTGCAAAGAAGACGATCGACATTTTGTCGGTCTTGAAGCTGTGACCGATCTTAGAGAACTGCAGAATGATGTATCCACCAAGAAGCGCAAGTGCATAGCGCCACGCTTTGACGGACCCACTCATCATCAACGCACCAATGACGATACTCGCGAGATACAGAATTTTGTATGACACTGTTCCGTCGCGAATAACTCGCCAATACATTTCATTGAAGTCTTCTGGAACCGTCTGAAGGCCTTTGACAGTCAGATATGTATTGATGAACGGAGCAAAAATCAGCGAGATCCCGAAGAGGCGGATGACCCAATTCCGTTCGAGAACCTTAACCAACATGGGTTACACCGCGTCCCGATCCTCGGAGTTCTTGGCATCGTCGGCAAAGCTCATATGAATCACTTCACCCGGCGGCTCTGCTTGAGCTGCATCAGCGGCTGGCACTGCAGTCCCGTCAGCGACGGCAGTCACTATAGGTTGGGTCGTGACCGTTGGAGCTTGAGCAGAAGTTTTCGGCTGAAGTCTTGCGAGACGACGCGATTCAAGCGCTTCACTCGTTGCAACAACCAAACAGATCGCGAGCGGGTCAAAGACCGTGACAAGAATCAAGATCAAGTACTTAACAACTTCATCAAGGTCGACTTTGAATGCCCGAGAAACGTAAATGAGCGGGCCGACCTTTTGTTTAACTTCGAGAATATGAAGTTCGGCCTGTGCGATTTGTGCCGCGATTCGTTCTGACTGCTTCGTCAAAGCAAGAATTGCTGGCTCCGCCTCTGCACGCGCCTGCATTTTCTTAGTCACTCGGTTGGCTGGAATTTCGTCAATCGCACGATTGAAACGAGCGATCTCGTTGTCGTTACGTGCCTGCTGGCCACGAAGATTGTTCATCTTCAAGGTTTCAGCTTCGAGCGTTGCTGACGCCGACTGATACGCATTCGAAAGGAATCCGAAGATACCCATACTCGTGATCACGCTAAGGATAATGATCGCGACCAAGAGATATGATTTGAAGAAGAAGTTTAAAAACTTCCAACGCTGATGCAGATAAGCCGCGAGAACGAACTTCGCAAATTCAAGTGCACTTGCCATCGCCATGACAGCGATTGCCGCTCCAGAAAATAGATCGCGGATACCGAGAACCGAAAAACCGGCGCCCAGAACCGAAACCGAAGCAGCAGCGAAAATGAGTCCAATGAGGAGCCACAAAGCGACCATGCCTCTCTATCGGTTTTCAACAATCGTCGCTTGATAAAAGACCTAAAGACCTCGACCTATGTCCTGTGCGAGGTATAAATTCCGCGATCTTCGGCCTAAACTTGTCGCATGACAAAAATCATCTCAATCGCTTTGATTTTGGCCGCTGTCGTTTCAATGGTTCCAGCGAAGGCTCACGCCGCTGTTTCGCCCGTCTCGGTGACGATTCTTCCGCCAGTGATGTTCCCGCCGAACGATTTTACGATCACGGGTCTACGTATGAGTTTGCTGTACGGAAAACAGCGCAACATCTACGGACTCGATCTCGGCGTCCTCGGTAACATCACCGAACAAGATTTCACGGGTATTGGAATTTCGGGTCTCTTCAATGCGACAACCGGAACGACCAATATCATCGGTCTTCAGTTGGCGGGTTTAACGAACATCAACACGAGTAAAACTCGCGTCTATGGACTACAGCTCGCACTCGGCATGAACTACAACGGCGCAGACACCGAAGTGAACGGGATTCAGTTCTCGCTTGCGAACCACGGACCGCACACAAAAATCTACGGGGCCCAACTCGGCATCTACAACAAAGCTCAAGATGTCTATGGATTCCAGATCGGTCTCGTCAACGTCGCAGACTCACTGCACGGAATTCAAATCGGTCTTCTGAATTTCCATCACAAGGGAACGTTCGCCGTATCACCGATCATCAACATGGGATTCTGATCCGTTTGATCTCGCCCTCTTCTGTTCGCGAAGGGGACGAGACAGTGATCACACCGTCATTGTGGATGACGCTCCACTTGTTATCTCGCTCAACCATTTCCTCGAGACGACTCAAGAGACTTGAAGAGAGCGCATAGACTTTGATGTCTTCGGCTTTGTGCACGCCCTTCCCTTCAACTTCTCGCAAAAGAGCGTTCGGATCTTTGTAGGTATAGACCTTCACAGCCTTCGCTGCTTTCGAGGCGCGATGAAGTTTCTTCGCACTAGGATTTCCGATTTCAATCCAAAGCTCAACCGCACCATTGGCGCTGATTTGAATTCCCGGTGTATCGGGGTCGCTCAAGCCACCTGGCGAAAACTCAAGCCCGGGCGCTGAGTTAAGGGCGAACGCCAAGACCCGCGTAAATAAGTACGGATACGTCTCTGATGGGTGCATCGCCGTTCTGAGATCGAGCGATTCATAGACGCCGCGGTCGACGTCAGAGAGTTCAATGCGGAATCGATAAAGTGTCGCCGTCTGTGCCATGAACGAAAACTCTAACATATCGACTGCATCCAACACAGCTGTTACACTCGCCCGCGATGCGAAAAGACAAGAAGACAAAGCCCAGTTCCGAAGCAAACTCAAATGACGAGCTCAGCCAGCTTTGGCCTGGCCAATCCGTTGAGCTGCTCAAGTCGCTAAACATTCTCACCCGTGAAGGGCGCCTGAATCAGGACTCACGCCGCAAGCTCAAGCAAGTTCAGCATCTAGTGCAATTGATCACACCCCACCTTGATGGCCTGACGAACATCGCCGATCTCGGTGCCGGAAAATCGTATCTCGGTTTCATGCTCTATGACCTGTGGCTTCGCGAAAGACCCGAAACTCGTCTCTGGGCCGTCGAGCAAAGAAATGAATTGATCGACAAATGTCGATCGATTGCAGCAAAGTCATCATTTGATCGAATCACGTTCGTGTCAGAATCAATTGTCGGCGCAAGCGAGCCGATGGATCCAAACAAACCGCATCGCCTGCCCGACACCATTGAAGCTGTCACTGCCCTTCACGCCTGTGATACCGCGACGGACGAAGCCATTGCCTTTGCACTGAAGAAGAATGCGAAATTCATCGCGCTGGTTCCATGCTGCCAAGCCGAAGTCGCACGCGAGCTCGATAAAGTTCCACACAGCGAAAACGATTCTTTGTACCGTCACGGAATTCACCGCCGCGAATTCGGCTCACATCTGACGAACGTGATTCGCTCTTTGTTCTTGGAATCACGCGGCTACAAAGTTCGCGTGACTGAGTTGATTGGCTGGGAAC
>DATLHP010000084.1:0-9979 GCA_035539835.1 Bdellovibrionales bacterium | reverse complement strand
TCGATCGGCGATTGGTTTTCACCAAAGAAGCGCTGTCCGTAGATGGCGCTGGTCGTAACGATCGCCCCGATAGCAAGTCCGGTGAGGGTGTGCTGAAGTTTCTCGCGGCGGCGCGCGCGCGCAAGATTCGTCGAAGGCTTGGCTGAATCGTTTGTCTGCACGGACGAAGGGGAGTGCAAGACCTGCAAAACTTTGTCGTGGAAGTCCGGCTCGAGCTTGCGCCAGCGTTCGCCGGCGACATCTCCGGTGAGGCCCGCTTCGATCAAAAGTAAAATTTCACGAGTGAGACGTTCTTTGTTTGATTGAATCTCGAGGAACATCTCTTTTTCGAGCTTCTGAATCGAGCGCATCGTTTCGAGCTTAGATTCGTCGCGATGGTGCTGCTCTTCTTTCTCGAGTTTCGCACGTTCTTCTTCAAGTCGGCCTTTGAGCGCTTTGATTTCAGAGCTAGCAGTTTGCGCTTGATGCTCGTGTTCTTTATTGAGCCGGGATTTCTCAAGACCAAGAACTTCGACTTCTTTTTTCAAGACATCGTGGCGAGTTTGAAGCTCCGCGAGATCTTTGACGATATCGTTCTTCGTCTTCTTTGCGCTTTCGTAATCATTTTTGGCTTTGATCGAGTTTTCTTCAATCGATGACAACTCAGTACGGATGCTTTCGAGTTGCATGCGTTTTGAGTCGAGATCGAGTGCGACTTTTTCTGATTCTTTCGTAACCTCATCGAACTTCATCTTCGAGTCGAGATTGGACTGCATGAGTTCGAGAAGACGCTTTTCGGCGACGACGATGCGAGCGTTCACTTCGCGTTCGCGCTCATCGAGTTCATTCGCGAGGCGATTGCGTTGCTCTTCGCATTCTTCTTGAAGGCGATCGCGAATTTCTTTGACGAGCTGTTGCTCTTTTTGTTGCAGGTATTCGTCGGCCTCACGGCCTTTTTGCAAGCAGATCTCTTGCGCTTGAGCCTCTCCTTCGCGAAGAAGGTCAGCCATCTTTTTGTGAGTCTCAGTCTGCATTTCAGCGGCAAACTTTTCGGCTTGCTCACGAACAAGCTGAGCTTGTTTGCGGGCTTCTTGTACGAGAACTCGCCCTTCGTTTTTAGCCTCTTCGAAGATTCGCGACGCTTCAGCATGAGCCTCTTGCGTGCGCTGCTTGTAGAGTTCGTGGGCTTCGTTTTCCGTTTTACGAGCGCGCTCGTAGAACGACTGAACCTTGTGCTCAGCCAGCTGCTCGGCCTCTTGAACCATCATGGCAGCTTGCTTTTTTCCTTTTTCGATAATGCGTTCGGCTTGCGCCTTAGCATCTTGCACGACGGGATGAATGATCTTCGGTTCTGGAGCCGGCTCTTTGCGAGCGGGTGGTTGCGGCTCTGCCTGCGGCGGCGGCTCAGAAAAGCTTGGATCGAGACTTAGTGGGGAAGTCCCTTTTGATTTTTCCGGTTTCGCGGTGACACCTGCAGCGGCGGCGTAGGCGGCATCGGGAAATTCGTACTCAACCTTCAAAGCAATGACTTTTCCGAGTTTAACTTGATCAGTCGGTTGGATGACATGCGGAGTTTTAGGCTGAACTTTGTTGCCATTGACGAAGGTTCCGTTTGAAGAACCCAGGTCTTCGAGAATCACTTGTCCATTTTTTGCTTTAAGAACGAGATGGCGTCGGCTGACGTCGGGATGTTCGATCGTGAGGGCGCAGTCATCCATTCGACCGATGACGACTTCATCGGACTGGATCTTCTTCTTTCCGGCCGAGTGACCGGAAAGAATCGAGATGTTGAATACCGCGCCGCTTTTGCTCAAGAGACCTCAATAACGCGAACTTAAGACGCTTTCTCTTTACGAGTTTCGTCGAGCTCACGTGTCCGCAAATTCTTACCAATTTCAGCTTCGATCGATTCTTCAGCGAGTGCCTCGAGAGGGTCGCGATGTTCGTCGAACTGTTTGTCTTTAGAAGGATAAATATTGTTGTCGCTGCGATACCATAAGAGGTCCAGCGAGCTCTCGAAACGATCGATCATCGAAACGAATGAGCGTTCCGGTTGGAAGATCGTATTCCAGATATGCATTGCGAGTGAGAAAACGATACCTGCGATCGATGTCTTCATCGCAAACGAGATTTCCCACAAGAAACGATCCATGATGTTCTTGGTCGCTTCAACGTCTTGAAGGTTCATTCCGCCGAGTTGCGAAAGGCCTCCGGCGATACCGACGAATGTTCCCAAGATCCCGGTGACGACAAAGAGACCAGGAAGAAGAGAAATCAAATCGTTCATCGTTGCGATCGGGAAGACACCGAAAACCCGATTGAAGCATGGATTGTGGTGAAACGTTGCTTTTGTAATGTTCAAAAGCTTTGGATTCTCTTCGTTCCACTTCAAGAACTTAAGCTGGTTCAAGATGTCTTTCACGAGCCATGCGCAACCTTGCTTCACGAGGAAGATGCGGTCATTCATTGCCATCACGCCATCGCCGCGGCGGCGGCGCATACGATCACGAACCGCGAATGATTCGTAATATGTGCGCTCAAGCAGACGCTTGGTGAGCACGTAAAACGAAGCGCTTGGCGATTTGCCAGGGACTTCAGAGTCCATGAACTTCGCGACGCGTTTTTCAAATTCGCGTGCGAACCACTCGTGACGCTTCACTGTGTACCAAGTCATTACTCTCAAGAAGAGAGCACCGACAAAGACCACGCCCATCGCGTAGGGCAGAAGCATAATAAAATACTGTGCGAATGCGGTTGCCGTCATCGCTTACCTCTTTTTTCCGTCCATGCTGAAACGAATGATAACTCTTTGTGCCTTTTTACAATCGTTGACTCGACAGAACTCGGCCGCATTGGCGACATTGCGGTTCTGTACATTCATCACTTCCAAGAAGCTTCGACCTGAGACTTTCATCAGTGGCGTGAGCTCTTGGCGGTATTGGAAGTTTCCGCTCTTACCATCAACGAGCGCTTGGAAGATTGCGTTTGCACGCTGGTAAGAGAGATCCATGTTGTATTTCAAAGCTTGTCGATCTTCAGGCTTGGTGCTGGTCGGATCGATGAAGCGGCCTTTGTAAGTCGGGGATGCGAAACCCACGACCTCAACAGCCGAAATTTTGTTCGCGATCTTCGGGTCCCCGAAGAGAGACTTCGAATAAGCCGGCATCGCTTTTTTGAGGACACTCATCATCTCAGGTTTCAAACGAGATGAACCGCTTTCAAAGTATGCGTCGCCGAAGTCGAGGAGAACTTCGCCAGTGCCTGTGTCGACGTCGGCTCGAACACCTGCCGCCGCAAAAGCTTTTTGAATGTCACGAGCGACTTGTTTACGCGCGTCCATCTCTTCTTTTGCTTTCGCGAGTGCGCCTTCAGTGTCTTTAAGTTGCCCTTCGAGCCCAGCGAGCCGTTGGCCCATCGCTGCGGCTTTGCCTTCAGCTGCTTTGCGGAACGCGGCTTCGCGTCCGGCCTTTTCAGCACCACTCAAGCGTTCGCGGGCGAGTGCGCCTTCAAATGCTGCGCGTTCTCTTGCTTGCTGTTCAGCAAATCCAGACCGGAGTTCGCCAATTTGCCCGCGAAGACCTTGTGCTTCGCCTTCTTTTTGTGCGAGCTGTCCAGCAAGACCTTTGAGTTTCTCGCCAGTCGCGGCAAGTTGCCCTTCAGTCGTTGCGAGTTTGCCTTGAGTGTTAGCAAGTGCCCCTTGCGTGTTCGCCAGCTTTCCCTGCGTATCGGTGAGCGCACCCTGAGTGTTCATGAGTTCGCTTTGAGTTTGTGCGAGAGCTTGAGAAGCCTGATTCAACTTCTGGCTTGTCGCATTTAACTGTTGTTCATATTGCTCGGTAACGCCTTTGAGCTGAGCGAGTTTCTTTTCGTTTTCAGCTTGAACGGCTTTGACCTGCTTCTGATAGGCAGCTTTCGTCAGTTTGTTACGCTTCAAGGCTTGTTTAAGAGCAGCCATCTTGTTGTCGAGCGCTGCCTCTGTTTGAGCGATCTTTTGCTCGTTCTTTTCGATCATTGCTTTCTTTTGAGCGACATCGCTCTCGAGAGCATCGATGTTCTCTTTCTGCTGATCGATTTCAGTGTCTTGGTCGACGATGATTTCGTCACGAGTCGCGATGCGAGTCTTTGCGACTTTGTTCGCGTTCATGATGTTGCGGATCATCTGTTGATATTTATTAAGTGCTTGAGCCTTTTGTGCGTTCTCTTTGGCTTCGATATTCAAGCGGTCTTTCTCAGACTTCGCTTCTTCTTGAAGGAGAACGAGTTTATCCATGAGCTCTTGATATTCTTGTTGCTCATCTTTCGGCGCAGTGCCGAGGTATTCATTTTTAACGGACTCGTACATCTGTAGCTGGTTCTGTAACTCTTCGACCTTCATCGTCAGCTTGAGATTCTCCTGCTGACTCTGCATAGCTCCAGCGCCAGTACGAAGGCTCGCTGTCACGTAGAGAAGAAGGAAGATCGAGCTCAGACCCAAGAACAAGTCTGAGTAGGACGTCCAAAAGCTATCGTTCGCTTCCGACTTTTTATGCTTGTCGTAATTGAATGCCATAGGCTCACACTTCTCCGTGCTATCCGTATCGTTAGATGGCGGAATTTATTGAGAGAAGTGCGGGCAGTCTGGACTATTGGGGGAGTCTAGTTCGAAAGCGTGATCGTAGCGCGACATGAACGGATCACAGCAGCCGTGGCTTTGGTCGTGGCCTTGACCGCGTTTGCCGCATGTTTGAAGACGAACGTCGTCGGAGGTGCAACGACCCGATAGGCGGTGTTCACCGGTACCCATACGACGCGGAAGAGCGTCATTAAGATCATATCCACGGGTTCTGAGACGGTGAGGAAGCCGCGCCGATGCTGGAACGAAGCTTCGAACTCTGTTTCAGTGTTGACGAGTGATAAGCCAATCCAATCGCCGAGCGTCGCGCTGAAAACGATGCCTTGTGCGCGGTATGGACCTGCTGAATCGAAGACAAAACTCACTCCAGGAATAATGGCCGGTGGATACCAAGCATGTCCTTTGAACGTTTTCTCTTCATTGGGCATTTCAGTCATTTGGTAAGTACGAATTTCTGCTTTGATCGACGGAGTCGCAATACCTCCCGATTGTCTTTCATCGCGACGGACGATCTGATACACGAGTTGGCGATTCTTGCGATCGTAGCCGACCTCGATCAAGAAACCTCCGACCTTTGATGGTGTCATTCCCGCCATACCCATTGCGAGTTCGTACTTAAAATTCAACGAAAGACCGCCGTTGATGACTCGTCCTTCCATCTCTTTCGATGCGTCGGCGTAGTGCTTCCACGAATCAATCGTCGAAGTGAAGACCGCTTCGCCCGTGAGTTTCGCAAAATGAACGAGCTTTTCTTTATTGAGAGTAAACTTCTCTACCGGAACGACTTGAAGAACTGCGGTCTGCTGCTTGTAGTTTGGCGGTAACGTGATGCGAATGGCGCGATTGTCTTGCACCATCATCGGACCGGTGAGCTTACCTGACAAAACGACTTTCAATGTCGTCGTCAAAACGTCGCGATGAATCGAACGAATTTCATCTTGAGCCGCTTCAGAAAGATTTGCGAATGCCTCTGCGTTTTTTGATAGAGGTTCGGCGTCGACGATGGTGAGTGTCTCATTGTCGATCGTGATCCGTTCGACAAATCGACCGTTCACACGCTCTGGTTCAATTCGAACCGCTTGATTGAGCAAGACCGGCTCAGCATAGAGCCGAGTTTTTTGAGCGAGCGCATTGCTACTTACGACGGTGATCAGAATTGATAAGACGGCGAACGGTTTACGCATTGAGGTCCTCATGGCGATTCAAGCTGATTGATGCTGAGCAACTCATGGGCCACATCGTGACGCTCTCAGGTTCATTTTGGTGAAGCTGAAATAGCCAGAAACGCGGATCGAGTACAAAATTTCGAAGCTGTCTAAATGTTCGTCACTTCGTAAATCGATCAAGTCGGCTCGACCAAAGGCCGATGAGTTCTCCGGCTATGAGGAGGGAATTCATGCCAGCTAAAAAAGCATCGAAAACGAAATCAAAAGCAGCAAAGAAACCAGCGAAGAAGACTGCCGGAAAGACCGCGGTAAAAACTGCGGCAAAGAAGAAACCGCATCTCAAACTTGTTCCGAAGCCGAAGAAACAAAACATCGGTGACGTCTTCCGACAACTCTTGGAACAAAAACAGCAGCGTCGCCAAGAAAATAGCAATGGTTGGATGACAGGAAACAACAACACAAACGTCACCCAGTTCGACAACCGCAAACACGCGCAATTCGGCCGCTACAACGGCCCACGTCGTAAAGCCGCGTAAGCGGTTTTTAATATAAAAATCGAATTTCGAAAGGCGCCCGTTCATCCGCGGCGCCTTTTTCTATTTATTGATACTGAACAATAGGCGATTTCAAAAACGCTTGCATCTTGCGCATCCCAAACGATTCAATCGCATGGCGTTGATTGCAAGCGCGGCAAAGCAGTCTTAGATTCTCAAGATCTGACGCCCCACTCATCGCAAACGGTACAATGTGATCAATCTCTGTGCCGCGAGACGATCCACAGTTCTGACATCGCCCTTGATCACGCATATAGAGCGCGTGTCTGACCGTTGCTGGGATATATCGACTGGGTCTCTCTTCGCGTTTTGGGTTCACCTCGTCCGGACGAGGTGATTGTGCAGGCTCAGTTTGTTGACGCTCTTTCTTCGCTTGGCTTTGTTTCGCTTTTTCGAGCGGGTCCCATCGTTGTAGGCACTCATCGGCCATTGCATTGACCAAGTCTCGAAGCGACATATTCGGATTTGAGTGAGCCTTCATCTCAAAGAGTCTTTTCAGTTTTGGCTCAAGCTCGTCATTATCTGAAAAAAATGAGCGCTCGACTCCCGTATTCTCAAGATCAAAGCTTGGCTCTAAGAATGATTCTTTCTCTAAGACTTTCTTTGCTTCCTTCTTCGAACGATTTTCTAGTTTCACTAGAACCTCGATCTTTTCTTTACGACTCCGCTGAATCGATGCCTTTTTCTCTTTTCTGAACATCGTTCGCGCGTAGTTGAGATTCGTTAGGCTTAAAGCGCCACTTTCAATCTTCTCTTCGATCTCTGGAAGTTCTTTTAGCAAGCGCATCGCACTGATTCGGCTATTGGCCTCAGGCTCTGAATAGCCATGAACCTTCATTGCAAACTCAAAAAGCGAAGAGCACTTGTGCTTTGCATATAATCTTCGTCTTTCGACCTCCCGCAGATAGTGAAGAACACCGCTGAGCGATTCACGTTCTGTTCGAACAAAACCCGTGAGACCTTTTTCGACTTCGTCATCGCTTAAGTGAGTGAGATTCATTTGGTGCTTTTCTCCGTGAAAAAGAATCGAAAATGTTTACCACAGAAATGCGATTTCTCCTATGAGAAACTGACTTTTCTCACGATTTTCTTATATAAATCAAACACATTTAATTACCTCGTCCGGACGAGGTGGATGTTAAGATTAGATTTTCCTGGGGAAGGTAAATTCTTGTTCTGTTTCAAGCGGTGATTTGGACTTCGATCATACGAATCTGTTCTGCGCGGAATCTTTCCATCCATGAGAGCGTTGCCTCAATTGCATCCATGCAATTGAGGTGGGAATTCTTAGAGCGATTTAATTTTTTTGGATTAGAGCGTTTGAAATTTCATTTTGCTCTTAGACTTTCGCCCGATCGGCCACGATGGCCGATCGGAACACATGTCATGGATGCAAGGGTGAAATGCCGTCGAGATTGGATTGTCCGAAGACGAAAACTAGATACAAGCAAGATTGGAGGATTCGCCATCGCCTCGCATTGTTGAACGCTCCCGCTGGAAAATCGCTGCTACCTTCCCCAGGGAATGTTTAACCGCGTCACTGGCGTAGGTCTGTGCGGGCGCTCATTGGTTGGGGGCGAGAGAAGAAGTCTTCGATTGTTTTGCGCATTTCAATGAAGGTTTTTGCTTTTGTTGTGCGGGCGTAGAGGTCGTGACCAAACAAAAGCCAATGGGCTCCGGTTTTAACAAAGAAGCGGAACTTTCTTAAGGCCAGCTCTTCTTTGAAGTGCTGCTCGCAATAATCCAACAAGCGCAGAAGTGAGCGGCCGTATTCGGCTCCCTCTTCAAGCTCGCCTTGTGGTGCGCGCTCGCCTTCACGACCAGCCGGTGGCGCGAAACCTAGTTTTTCTCCGAGTTGCCAATAAAGCCATGGGCGCGCCGTGAGCGCGCGGCCGACCATCACCATGTCGCAGCCAGTTTCGGCTTGAAGGTTTTCGACGTCTTCGACTGTTTGCACGTCACCGTTTCCGATCACTGGGATCGAAAGTGATTCGCGCACCGTGCGGATTTGTGACCAGTCTGCTGAACCTCTGCGCTTTTGTTCAGTCGTTCGCGGATGCAACGTGATCCACGATGCACCGGCGTCTTGAAGGCCGCGCGTAAATTTCAACAGATAGTCGATGTCATTTTGGTGACCCGCGCGAAGTTTTACGGAAACCGGAACACGAGATGACTTCACCGTCATGCGTACTACTTCCGCCGCGTAGTCAGCATCACCCATCAGTGCAACGCCGTAGTTATGACTCAGAGCTTTTTTGACGGGGCAACCCATGTTGATGTCGATTCCTTCAGCACCCCACTCGTCCTGAAGACGGCGAACTGACAATTCGATCGGCTCAGCCTCGTTGCCCAAAATTTGAGGCACGAGTTCAGTTTCAGAAGCATCTCGCATTGTTTCAGGGGTCTTTATCAGATCCTCTTTAGGCAAACGACGACTGTTGAGCATCTCTGTCGGCCAGATCGTAACAGCATCTTTCGGAAGGTATTCGCGAAGCATCCGCCTAAACGCGACATGTGTAAGCCCAACCATCGGCGCAAGGCAGACAGGAAAATTCACTTTTCCGTTCAAAATCGGACGTTTCGGACTCAGCGGGTTCATCCCACTTGTCTTGACCCACTGCTCTAAGAATGTCAAAACTTGGAGCCAATGACGAAGGACAAAACCATCGGAATTTTGGGTGGCGGGCAGCTGGCTCGCATGATGGTTCTGAAAGCCTATGACCTGGGCCTCACTACCTTCGTTCTCTCCGAAAACAAGCTCGATCCAGCGGCTCAGGTTTGCACTCATTGGATCAAGGGTTCTCCCTCTAGCGCACCGATGGTTCGGAAGTTCCTAGCCAAAGTCGACGTGGCAACCTTTGAGAGCGAATTTCTCGATGCTGATCTGCTTGGAAAACTGAGTCGCGAAACGAAAACGCCGATTCATCCGTCACCAAAACTCATGGCAACCCTTCAGGACCGTCTTCCGCAAAAAGAACTGCTTTTAAAACATGGCTTACCAACCTCGCCGTTTGTAGCAGTTTCAAATGCAAAAGAGGCAGAAGCAGCGTTCGAGAAGTTTGATGGGCAAATCGTATTTAAACGGCGCCGGTTTGGTTACGACGGATATGGAACTTTTGTCGTTCGCAATTCTAAAGACCTCAGAAACTTCACTGCCACCATCGCAAAAGAAAAGTCTGGATTCATTGGCGAAAAGTTCGTCGCCTTTGAGCGCGAGCTCGCGATCGTCGTTGGTCGCAGCCACAATGGCGATGTAGCCAGTTTTCCATTTGTCGAAACCTTTCAAGAAAACTCACGCTGCTTGTGGGTCAAAGGACCGCTTGCTCCGACGCGCGAACTGGGTGACTTAAGCGAACGCTTCACAGGTTTTTTGAATGCGATTAAATACGTTGGCGTGATGGGCATCGAGCTTTTCGAAACTCGTGATGGTTTATTGATCAACGAACTCGCGCCACGCGTACACAACTCAGCCCACTACTCTCTCGATGCAACGAGCACTGATCAGTTCTCAATGCACCTGAAGTGTGTTTTGGGAATGAAGATAGAAAAGAAACCGCACGCCTATACTGGCGGATTTGCGATGCTGAATCTCCTTGGGCGCTCTTCGAAGACACCAAACTTTGCCAAGATGCCGGATGATGTAAAATTCCATTGGTATGGGAAAACGG
>DATLHP010000083.1:0-4764 GCA_035539835.1 Bdellovibrionales bacterium | reverse complement strand
GACCCTCTTCATGCGAGATACGGACCCACCCCAGGGCGTCTATATTCTATTTACGTGTCTAATTCTGAGACAGTGTGCCGAAGTACGGGGCCTCGTCGACCCCGCTTTATTCTTAAAAGCCTGCAGCTGTCGGAAATGAGTTCGTCAGAAGAATTCCATCAAACAGGTCGTCGAGCTTGCCCGGGTTCTGCGGATCAAGAGAGAGAACCCAACGAGTTTCTAGGTCCTTGTTTGCATCCGCGAGATCCCATTCGCCAATGGCCTCTCCCAAAACGGCTTTCTTGAAAAGCGCGCGTTGTGCAGATTTCAGCGAAGCGCTTTCGCTTTCCATGCGGCGGAGATTTGGATTGTGCCCACCCTTTACTTCGAGCATGAAATAAGAGCGGCCTTTCGGAGAAGACTGCCAATGTTTCATAGCGCCCTTTGCGAGAGTGGCTCCGTCATGCGTACCTTGAAAGTAATAGACCGGAGCAGAAATCGGGTAGTCGCCAGCATCAAACGCTTTTGTTTGCGAAGCGAACACGCCGAGATCATCGCACTCTTGAGCGCGTTTGTGGCTCTTGCCGGTGTATTCTTCGAAGAAGCCGCGTGAGTGGCTGTAGTTGAGTTCAGTATCGCCGCGATTTCGGCCGTTCAAATCTTTGCAGTAGATGATATCAAGAATGTTCTGGTCCACAGCGCCTGGCTGTTGGGGGAATGGAAAGCGTCTCTTCTCACTGTCGAGATAGTCAGCCAATCGATTGAGGCCAGCCCGATTGATTTCACCCCAGGGTGAAATGATCTTCGTAGAAAGAAGGTCCGCCAACTCGCGCATACCGTTGTCTTGGTAAAACTGGCCAAACATCAGTTCAATAAGAGCCACAGCTCCGCGCGAAGGGCGTCTTGTGCTGAGTTCAGCCATGATTTGCGAAAATGCCATTCGCTGATCCGAGTTGAGGGATTTCAAGGCGAGATTGATTTTTTCGGCCTTGTAATCGTTCATGTGAATGAAATCGGCGTTACCGACGACGCCTTCAAGAACAACGGACTGAGTGCTGTCTGGGTAAAGCGACCCATACTGGGTTGCTGGTACTGTTCCGTAGCTCAAACCGTAAACGGTCCACTTGTCGATTCCGTAGGCTTTACGGATTTCATCCATGTCGCGAACCGTATTCTTCGTCGAATAGAGGCGCGCTTGTTTGTATAGCTCGAAAGTCTTTGGTGTCGAACAACCGAGGCCGCGCTGATCAAAGCGGAGTTCATTCACTCCCGGAGTGTAGTTCTTCAATCGCCCGTGAGTGTTCTGGCCCGGGCCCCCATCGACGAAAATGTAAGTAGGCAACGATGGATCGAAACTCTTCGTTGTGTAAACGTAGATTTCGAGAGTTCCTTTTTCGGGATGGGCGTAGTCCTGCGGCACGGTGACCAAACGAGAGTGCTCTTTCGCGGTGATCTTTTTGTAAGTCGCGCAGAACTTCTCGCCGTTGATGAAGTTCTCTTTCGTGACTTTTGTAACGAGCGGTCTATCGACGGCTGTGCTCTGATTTCCGGGGCCTTGCTGGCAGGCCATAAGTGATGGGAAACCAAGAATTAGTAATGCGAATTGAAGGCCGTTCAGCTTCAAGCGAAGTCTCCCCGTTTTTAGAGTTGGCGGAATCTACAACAACTCGACGGGTTCGCATCGCGAATTTCGAAGGGCGGCAATGTTTACCGGAATCCGCGTGTTAAGAATTCACTCGAAGGTCGGCATATCGATTCGGTGATAGCGACCTTGTTTAAGTTTCAAAAGATCCTCAGGTAAAGCGGCTCGAATCGCCGCTAGCAATGCATCGACCGTGGCACGCTTTTTATAGAGTTTGCTGTGAACGAGGCTCACCTCGCGAGTGGGCACTGGAGCCTGAAATTCTTTGAGCTGTTTCTTTTTAGGGCCGTCTTCGATATCGCGGGCCGCAAGTAGGGGAAGAAGCGTGTATCCCTCTCCTTGATCGACCATTTTCTTCAATGTCTCGAGATTCCCACTTTCAAAGCGTAGATTATGGGTCCCAGGCTTTACGCGCTTGCGATCGCCGCAGAGATTGAGCACTTGATCGCGGAAGCAGTGGCCCTCACTCAATAACCAAACATCATTCGGAGAAAGGTCTTTTTCTTTAATCTTCTTTTCGGTCAGCAATTTGTGCTTCGGCGAGACGTAGAGCAAAAAAGGCTCATAAAAAATCGGATGCTCCACCACGTTTGTATTGTGAAGTGGAGTCACAAGAAGCCCGACATCGAGCGTATCGTTTTTGAGGCGCTCAACGATTTGCTGGGTCTGTAGTTCTTCGACGGACACTTCGGCCTTCGGATAGCGATCAGAAAAATGACGAATAAAGAGTGGTAGAACATAGGGCGAGAGGGTCGGAATCACGCCGATTGAAATCGGGCCGGCGACATCGTTTTGCTCCTGCGCGGTTAGTTCTTGAATCTTTTGTGCTTCGGCCAAGACCACGCGCGCCTGGTGAACGATTTGCTCGCCGACAGCAGTTGTTCGGATAGGCTGCTGCGAACGATCGAAAATGATAACGCCCAATTCTTCTTCGAGTTTTTGCACCTGCATGCTGAGTGTGGGCTGGGTGACGTGACTAGCCTCGGCTGCAGCGCCAAAATTGCGGTGATGGGCGACAGCGACGATGTAACTGAGCTGGGTTAACGTCATAATCGGCTCCTAGTGTCATAGATGAGTCGCAGGGCGCAATACTGATCCTAAGCGAGACGATAGATTTTGTCTATCAAACTTTAGATAATATCAATTTGCTCGATAGGTCCAAACCACTTACTCTAGGTGAAATCGAATCAAGGAGAATTCAATGCTCGGTATCGGACAAAAGTTTCCTGAAGTAACAATGCAAGCGTGCGTCTCTCTCGACAAGGGCAAAGAGTTCCGCGCAATCACGACTGGTAAAGACAGCAAAGGCAAGTGGGGCGTGTATTTCGCGTGGCCACTCGACTTCACATTCGTTTGCCCGACTGAAATTGCAGAGTTCGGAAAAGCTTACGGTCAATTCAAAGAGCGCGACGCAGAAGTTTACGGCTTCTCGTGCGATAGCCACTTCGTTCACTTGGCTTGGCGTCAAAACCACGCTGACTTGAAGAACCTTCCATTCGCGATGCTCGCTGATACGAAGAAAGAATTGTCAGAAGGCCTCGGAATCTTGCACGTACAAGACAAAATTCCACTTCGCGCAACATTCATCGTCGATCCAGACAACGTTATCCGTTGGGTCAGCGTGAACGATCTTTCGGTCGGTCGTAACGTGAAAGAAGTCATTCGTACTCTCGACGCTCTTCAAACAGACGAACTTTGCCCATGCAACTGGGAAAAAGGTCAGAAAACTCTCAACGGCTAATGTCGTTGTGACAAGGCGTCGTTCGTTTCGGCGGCGCCTTTCTTTTAGAATTGAATTAAATTGATTGTGTTTATTTGGAGGATATCATGGCGACACAAATCTTCGAAAAAATCGATGCGGTCTTCGGCGAGCGTAGTACGACGATTGCAAAGGACTTAAAACTCAACATCCGCCGCTTGATCGAAGATAGCTCGCTGTCTCCGGAAGAGGCCGTTCTCACGACGATCGCATTGGCGAGAGCGACTGATTTTGACGAGCTCTTGCACGCTTCGCGTGAGGCCGCTCTTGCACAGTCGATCGCTCCTGATGTCGTGCAAGAAGCCGAAGAGAATGCGGCGATCATGGGTATGCTGAACATTTACTATCGTTTCCGGCACTTTATCGAGAAGCACGACCCTGCTGCAAAAGACGAATATGGTGCGGCCAAGCTTCGCATGACGTCTCTTGCAAACCCGGCAATGGGCAAAGAGAAGTTCGAGATGCTCGCATTCGCAGTCAGCTGTATCAATGGTTGTGAGATGTGCGTAACGTCGCACGAAAAAGCATTGATGGCGTTGGGCGTAACCCGCGAGAAGCTTCATGATCTCGGCAGACTTGCCGCTGTTATGAAGGGCTTGTCGACTCTACGTTAAAATCCAGAAGCATTGATGGCGGCCGTGCAAGATCGTACGGCTCGCTTACGCTCTTTGATCGTCGTCGGATTGTGAACACTCAGAAGCGGCGAGAGTGGTTGCGAAGAAGTTTCGAAAAAGACGATGCCAGCCGAACTTTGGACGTCGCTTTTGAAGTCGCCGGATTTCAAGGTTTCATTCGCATAACCTGAATGCACGACGCGGATTTTATGACTGTCCCACACTGATCCATCGTCAATTCCGACAGTCACGCTGCTGTCGAAGTACTGCCGAATTCCGTTTTTCCACGAAGGCAAAGCTGATGAAGCTGAGTCATCGATGACGATGTGAACTTTCTCGGCACCGAGCTTTTTCATGTCTTCGATAGCATAACGATGCTTTGCCGAAAACATGGGATACGATTCTTGCCAAAGCCCAGGGCTGTTTTCTCGCGGATCCCAGAAAAAAGTTTTACCCGAATAATCAGAACCGCCCGAAAGAGCCGAAGCGATGGATTCTGCTGATCTCTCATGACTCTGAAGCAAATATCGATAGCGACGAAGACTGAGTAAGTATTCTGCGACTTTCGGATCGAGGTCCGCGGTCTCTTCACCCATTGCGAGACTCTGCAGAATTCTTGTCGCCGAGATCGGAGTTGAAACCATGTTTTCGATCACGCGAACATTCGAAGAACGATCGTATTTCGGGATCGGAACTCCCGGACGAGTGACGACGATTCTTGGCTTCGGATATCGCGCGTCCAAATTGCGATCGAGCGCGCGGTGAAAGCT
>DATLHP010000082.1:0-4548 GCA_035539835.1 Bdellovibrionales bacterium | reverse complement strand
TACTAAAGCCTCTCGAGCTTTTAAACAGTGATCCAAAAATTCTCTCGAGCGTTCAAAATACGTTTAAACACGTCATGGTCGACGAGTTTCAAGATACAAACATTCCGCAGTTTCAGCTTGTGCGTGCTCTCGTCGAAGAGCATCGCAATGTTGCCGTCGTTGGCGATGATGATCAGTCGATCTACGGGTGGCGCGGGGCTTGTGTTTCGAACATTCTCGATTTCCCAAAGAACTTTGATAACTGCCGCGTGATTCGTCTCGAGCGGAATTATCGTTCAACACCATCGATCATTCATGTCGCAAACGAAGTCATCGCCAAGAACACCGCTCGTCACGGCAAAGTTTTGCGAGCGAACCCCGAAGCGATGCCTGGCGAGAAACCTGAAGTCTTTGTTTACGACAATGACGACGTAGAGGCCGAAGAAGTTTCGAATCATGTTCGCTACTTTGTCGATCGCGGTTACAAACATTCGGACATCGCGGTCCTTTATCGTTCCAATGGCCAGGGTGGAATGATTGAAGCACAGCTTCGAAAAAGCCAGATTCCTTATGCGATCACGGGCGGCACGGGATTCTTTGATCGAAAAGAAGTGAAAGACGTTCTTGCGTATTTGCGCTGCTCAATTTCACCAAACGAGATCGCGTTTCGTCGCATCCTCAATGCGCCGACTCGAGGAATCGGTGATACGACAATTGAACGTCTTGATGCACATGCGCAAGCCATCGGCTTTAAGTTTCACGTCGCTGCTCGAAAGTGGCGTCAGGCTGGTGTGCAAGAAAAGATCGGCGAAAACATCGAGTCGTTCTTTCAGCTTCTCGACCGCCTTCCCAACGATATCTTGCGTGGTGATCCGACGAAATCAGTTGGCGACACGCTTTTGGCAAAACTTCGCGAGATTGGTTATCGCGACTATCTGGGTCAGACCGCGAAAGATCGCACCGTTCTTGATAAGAAGTGGATGATTCTGGAAATCTTCGGTCGGGTTCTCGACAGCTTCGTTGAACGCGGTGGAAGAACCGAGAAGACCTTGCTGGAATTCATGGACGCCATGGAGCTTCGAGACGCCGGTCAGGAAACTGACGAAGATGCCGGCGACAAGGTTCAGCTTCTCACGCTTCATGCGTGCAAAGGTCTAGAGTTTCCGATCGTGCTCTTTGTTGGTTGCGAAGAAGATTTGATTCCGCACCGAACATTGGGCTCAGACGTTTCTGAAGAACGACGACTCTTCTATGTGGGTGTTACTCGTGCAAAAGAGAGACTGATTCTTACGCGCGCTCGTACGCGCAAACGCTTCGGAAAATTCCAACTCGTAGCACCTTCACGGTTCTTGCTCGAAATCCCGCAGGACATGGTGACTGCCTTCGAGTCAGGCTTCCGCCCGGTCGGAGAAGAGCAGCGAAAAAATCTGCTTTCCGATCTGTTTAAGAAACTCGAAGTCTCGGCGGCTTCGCAGAAAATCGAAAAGTTATAGTTCGTCTGCCTTAGGGCTCTCGATAGAAGCGATAAGTGACCGAATTCGGAGTCAAAAACCGAAGTGACATCGTATCTCGACCGTTAGCGAATTCGACGAAATGCTCCGCATCGGGAGTCATGTTTTTACCAAACCCAATCGAGTAAACATCTGGCGCACTCTCTTGAACAGACCCTAGAAACGGTGTGATTTCTTTCCCAGCGCGAATGACTTTGAAGCTTTTTAGCGCCTTCTTTTTCGGATCGATTTCATAAGCCGTTACACGCGAAGGCGTGAACGAGAGCGCTGAACCAAGTGTGCGATTCTGAAAGATAAGAAGTCGATTGGTCGAAGGATCAAACTTGGATGAGTGAACGAAATAGGGATGTTGTTGAAACGTCAGTCCGAATTCGTCATGAAACCCGCCCAGAATCCAGTTGATAGCACGTGTCTTTCGATTGACCGAAACGACTCCGCTGTCGCCGAGTCCGATGATGACTTCATTCGGAAGCATTTGCACTGAGTTGAGATGGACCAATTCAGCGACGGCGTCGGATCCGTCTTCGACGATGTAGGCTCCCGCTGTTTGCGGGACCTTCACGTGCTTCATATAGTCGCTAATGCTCCACTCGAATTCGATTTTTCCAGCTTTGTGTTCGCGAACGATCCGGTCAGAGAAAAGTAAGCCTTGCGATGTTCGGCGAAGTGCTGATTCGATCGAAACAAAGTGGTCATCACCCAAGAGCAAAAAATCATGTTGATCGAATTCGCCTGGAATTTCGCGAACGAAGTCGAAGTTTTCATCCAAGACGACGATGGATGCGGCCATTGTTCCGCGGACCGGCTTCGGCAGAAGTTTGCCGTAGGTGTAATACTTTTTTCCGTTCACTAGGTGCGGACGGAAGTCACTACAGGAGCCGTCAGTGTATCGATAGAATTCGAGGTCTCCATTCGGAGCCCATTTCATCAATTGGCAAAAAGCATTGGTTCCGTTGACGTCAAAAACTGAGGCAACAATCGAAGATTTCAAGACAGATTCGCCCTGAGTGCGATAGGCGGGGAATACCGGCTTAAAAAGATTCACTCTTACGTTCTTTGTCTTTGTTCCTTCTTTGCGCGAAATGACAAATGGTTGCGGCCAAACCTCACGACCGCCTTTTTTGGTAGCCACTCGAGGCTGAAAAACGATTTTCTTTCCTAGCACCCAAGTCGGTGGCTTCGACTTTCGATATTCTAAGATGTCGACTTCGGTTCGGTCTCTGTTCCAACGCAAGTATGCATCGTCAACATTGGCGATAGGCTGGGTTTCGCTCGCAAATGTCGTCGTCGTTGTGAGCAATGCAAAGACTAAGATTTCACTGACAATTTTCAACATCTCTCACCTTTGCTCGGTTCGCGAACACGATGATTCGAAAGCAACCCGTTTTTCTAGCTTTTTGCACAACGGTGAAGTTCTCTGGGTTGACGAAAAGAAGTGCGTCGGTCGAAAGCTTTTTTGCTCGCTCGAGAAGAAGCGGAACGACTTCATCGAGGGTGCCAGAAAATGCGTTGTCTTTCAGTGGTCCTTCAAGTGACTCCACATTGGCGTTCAAGAGATACTCTTGCACTGACTTCGCAAAGTACTTCTTTTCTCTAGGCAAAAATTTGATCGACGTGTTGTTCCCAGATGGGAAGCTGGAATGACCAGTTTGAGCATAGAATTCTTTTTGAAACGGTCGAGAGAATACGTAGTCACGCTCTGGGACGATTCGGTGGCAAGCGGCGCAGGCCTGAGTCGCTACTTTCACGTCGTCTTTAAAAAGTTTTCCGTCGGCATTGAAGAGGGCGTAACCCCAGCCTTCGGTTTCTTTGTACTTCTTCTTGTTTCGCAGCATGAATTGATATCGAACCGACGCGGAGGGGGTTCGTGAGCTTGTGAAGCTAGGATCATTCTCTGTGAGAATGGCCGTTTTAGCGAACATCGCTCCGTCCGGGTAATTCGGCGTTAAGCTGAACATGGCCTTCCATGCGATATCGTTTGCATAAGTGAACCTCAGCTCTTTGCTGTCCTCGCGATAGCGAACGGTGACAAGACGCCACGTCCTTTCGAAGTCTTTGTTCTTCTCATAAGCAATATCATTCATGACGGCAGGGGACTCGGGAGCTGTTGCAAAGTATGCGCGGCTTTGATCAGCGCCAACGAAAAGGATAGCGATCAAAATCAGCTTTATTGGTCGGTGCCAGTGCGGTTTTGCCATTGCTTCATTGTTATCAATGCAGCCGAGAATGCAATGAGGATCGCCGCAACATAATGAAACCAGTACGGATGCTTTGCGAAAAAAGTTGGTTCTTTCGACGCCAGGGCGAGTTCTGAGAACAGAATGCCATCTTGATTGTTGGGTAGGCGATCTCGAACGCGTCCTTGAGCGTCGATACTGAAGGTGCCGCCGTAATTCGAAACTTTGAAAATGGGGATTCCACTTTCAATAGCACGTACGACTGCGGCTGCGAGAAGGTGATCTTGGCCCAACGTATCGCGAACGGTGTATTCGTTTCCGATGCCGATCGCGAATCGTGCTCCGGCCATGCGGTGGGATGCCATGAGTTCGGGATAAAATGCTTCGTTGCAAATGAAACCGCCCCACATAATGCCGTTCAAGCTGCCGCGAATGGGGGCCAAGCTTGGCGGCGCCATTTTGGAAATCGGTGAGCGATCTTTTAAAAACGGAATCCAGCGTTCGCCCGGAATTTCTTCACCAAAAGGCATTGGTCTGTTTTTACGAAACGAAACCGTCTGAAGACGATCGTTTTCAATACGAGTAAAAAACAAGTCATTGGCGATTCCCGACTCAGTTGTATAGAGACCACCGTAAATCAGTGGCTTTCGAATTTCCCCAAAAGCACTATCGGCCGCGCTTTTGTTTATTCTTTGGGCTTCGTCGAGTGGTTGAAAGAAGAAGTCTTTAAAAGTGTTTTCTGGAAAAACAAAGAGCGCGGATTCAGGATGTTGCTTGTTTGCTTTTTGCAGCAGGGCGAGTTTCTTTTGATCGCTCTCAATCAAGAGACGAATTTGTTCTGCGCCGCTTCGGGTTTTTTCTTCTGGGCTTAAGTACTCATT
>DATLHP010000081.1:0-6251 GCA_035539835.1 Bdellovibrionales bacterium | reverse complement strand
GTCACCAAAAATAGCAGCAGACCTTCAAGCAGTGCGGCATAAAGCTGCGATGGATGACGGGGAGTCAGAACCTGACCGAGCGTCTCACGCAGAGCTTCGTTTCCATTTTGAATCTGATCGACGATGTTGTTCAGGACGGTTTGGATTTGGTAGCGCGCGTTTCCACTTGTGCGAACTTCAGAAAGCCAGGCGTTCCATTGCTCGATATTGACGCCCGCTTTTTGAACAGTTTCGCTGAGTTTGCTCAAAAGGTTTGTCTGCCCCTCGAACTCTGGAATCGACAATCCCTTATCATGTTGCAACCAGAGGAATGTCTCTGATGGGAACTTAACGGCCCATTTCACATCTGGGCTGGCCGCGCGGCCGAAAAGTTCACCATTGATGAAGTTTGCGATGCGTCCAAAGAAGAAGCCGACCGAGCCGCCAAGAACAGTGAGGTCGCCAAGGTGTCGCCAGTCGAGCTTATGACGTCGTGCGAACAAAAGTGCTGCGCAGAAGACACCGATCATGCCGCCATGACTCGCCATGCCACCTTCCCAGACCTTCAGCACTCCCCAAAACGGAATTTCGTGCCCGAAAATCGTGGTCGGCGAGAAGTCCGTGAGCAGATCGGGACTATAGAACACCGCGTATCCCAATCGACCACCGATCATCGTCCCGAGAACGCAGTAGGTGATGTAGTCGGTCACCTGATCTGGACTGATTGTCCTGCGGCCGCGCTTGGCGAGAAAGATCATGATCATCGCGCCGACGACGAAAGCGGCGAGATAGGCCATGCCGTACCAGCGAATGCCGAGGCTGCCCGAAAGTTGGATGAGAAACGGATCGAGGTTGTGGACCCAAGCTGAGCTGTTTGTCATGTCTGTACTCTAGGTGAACACCACGACCAAAAGAAGCAAAAAGTCGCTGCCACCGAGAGCTATTCGCGATATAAAAAGAGTATCCATTTGAAAGGCTCAAAGCTTTGGAAAACTTCAGCTATATCAATCAATCAAACCTCGCTTACATCGAGGGTCTCTACCAAAACTTCCGCGAGAATCCAGATTCGATTCAAGGCGAGTGGAGACTCTTCTTTCAAGGTGTCGAGTTCGCTAAAGACTTAACCACTCAAACAGGTCTCTCGCTCAAAGAGCTCGATGTCTTCCGTCTCATCAATGCTTACCGTGACTATGGTCACTTCGAAGCGAATCTCAACCCGCTCGCAGTTGGACCAAAATCATTTCCAGAATTGTCGCTCTTGAATTTCAATTTGAACGAGAGCGATCTCGACTCAAAGTTCGAGGTCGGCGCGATTGTCGGCAAAAAAGGCGCCACTTTGCGCGAGATCATTGCGCATCTTCGCAGCTGCTATTGCCATACGATTTCGGTTCAGGTCGCAGAGGCGATGCCAACGGTTCGCAATTGGTTCATCAACGAATTCGAAAACGCCGGTCCAAACTGGCAACTTTCAAACGAACAAAAGAAAACGATCTTTGATCAGGTCGCTAAAACAGAGTCGTTCGAAAAGTTCTTGGGCACTCGTTACGTCGGTAAAAAACGTTTCTCGGCCGAAGGCTGCGACGCGATCATCCCGATGCTCGAGTACTTGGCCGTCAAAGGCTCGCAACTCGGAGTTGAAGAGATCGTCGTCGGCATGGCCCATCGTGGTCGCTTGAACGTTCTGACGAACTTCATGGAAAAGGGCTTCGACGGAATGTTCGCTGAATTCGAAGGCGTTCGTGACGAACACAATTCGTTCTTCGACGGCGACGTGAAGTATCACATGGGTTACTCGTCAGATAAAAAAATTCCAGGTGGAGCGACTGTTCATTTGTCGCTCGCATACAACCCATCGCATCTCGAAGCTGTGAACCCTGTCGTTCTTGGAATGGTTCGCGCAAAACAGCGTCGTCGCAAAGACACGAGCGAACGAAAAAAAGTCGTTCCAGTTCTTTTACATGGTGATGCTGCGTTTGCCGGACAAGGTGTTGTCGCGGAAACTTTCCAAATGTCGATGCTTCCAGGCTACACGATCGGTGGAACGGTTCACGTTTGCATGGACAACCAAATCGGCTTCACGGCGAAGCCCGAGCAGACGAGAAGTTCTCCTTACGCGTCTGATATCGCGAAGATGTTGCAAACGCCGGTTATTCACGTGAATGCCGACGACGTCGAGAATTGCGTTCGCGCGGTCGACATCGCGATTCGCTTCCGTCAAGAATTCAAGCGCGACATCGTGATCAACATGATCGGGTATCGTCGTTTTGGTCACAACGAAGGTGACGAGCCGGCATTCACTTCGCCGCTCATGTACGACAAGATCAAAAAGCATCCGACTCTCTATGATATCTACGCGCAGAAGCTCGTGCGTGATGGCCTCATTTCGGATGATGATCCAGAGCGTATCTTCAAAGAGAAGATCGAAAGTCTTCAGAACATTCTCGATACGGTCAAAAAGACGCCGCCGAAAATGAAGCCGTTGGTATTTGATGGTTTTTGGAAAGGTATGCGTCGTTCGACTCCGGACGATTTCAAAATCGACGCGAACACGAAGACCAAAAAAGACTTCATCGAAAAATCAGCGAACCTTTTGACGAACTTGCCTTCAAGCTTCACGCCGCATCCGAAGTTGGTAAAGCTTCTCGATTCGCGCAAAGCGATGCTCGACGGCGCCGGCCACATCGATTGGGGAATGGCCGAGCTTCTCGCATACGGAACTCTCATGTACGAGGGGACGCCAGTTCGTATCTCGGGCCAAGACGTTGTGCGTGGAACGTTCACGCATCGTCACGCTGCTTACTATGACGTTAAAACAGGTGAGCGTTACACGCCATTCTCGCAGATCAATCCTGACGATGTTGAGTTCGTGATCTACGACTCGCTTTTGTCTGAGTACGCGGTTCTCGGTTTCGAGTACGGAAATTCTTCGAGCGATCCGACGTTCCTCACGATCTGGGAAGCCCAGTTTGGCGATTTCGCCAACGGTGCGCAGATCATCATCGATCAATTCTTGGCATCAGCTGAGCAAAAGTGGCAGCGTATGTCGGGTCTCGTTCTTCTTCTTCCGCATGGATACGAAGGGCAGGGTCCTGAGCACTCAAGCGCACGCGTTGAGCGCTTCTTGCAGCTCTGTGCTCAAGACAATATGCAGGTTGTGAACTTGACGACGCCGGCGCAGATTTTCCACGCGCTTCGTCGCCAAGTGAAACGCGACTTCAGAAAGCCGCTCGTGATCATGTCGCCGAAATCACTTCTTCGTCATCCGAAGGTGATTTCGCAGACGAAAGAACTCTACGACGGTCAATTCCACGAGGTTCTTCCAGATACAGCGACACCGGCGCGCTCGGTTGAGACGCTCGTTCTTTGCTCGGGCAAAGTTTATTACGACATCATGGCGAAAAAAGAGGAGCTCGAAGTCGCAGGTGACGGCGTTGCCGTTGTCCGCGTTGAACAGCTTTATCCATTCCCGGAGCATAAGGTCGCAGCTGTTATTCGCAGCTATCCGAACTTGAAGCGCATCTTGTGGACGCAAGAAGAGCCGAAGAATATGGGCGCTTGGTCGTTCATGCTTCCGCATCTTCTCGAGATGAAGTCGGTCATGGCACTCGACAATGTCGAGGTTGCTTACAATGGCCGCACTGAGCGAGCGAGCCCGGCGACGGGTTCTGAAAAAGTACATCAAGCAGAACAAAAAGAAATCGTCGCGCGCTGCTTCGAAATGAGCAACATCGCATCGCTGAAGAAGGCGAAGTAGGAGATTACACCGTGAAAGCAGAAATCAAAGTGCCAGCTGTTGGCGAAAGCATCAGCGAAGCCACAATCGGCGAGTGGGCTAAAAAATCTGGTGAGTTCGTCAAGCGCGATGAAATCATTCTTCTTCTCGAAACCGACAAAGCGAGTGTTGAAGTCGTTGCGCCCAATGATGGCGTTCTCGTGACGATGGCAAAGCCAGGTGAGGTCGTAAAAATCGGTGCAACAGTGGCGACAATCGACACTGAAGGTGTTTCGACAGCTGGAATGAATCAGCCTTTGAAGAATACTGAGCAACCGCCTCCTGCGCCCGCTGCGATGAAGCCTTCAGCGCCGCCGCCTTCGACTGCATCGAAAGTTGCACCAGAGCTTCAACAACATATGAGCCCTGCGACTCAACGTGTGGTGAACGAGCGCGGTCTTGACCCGGCACAAATCAAAGGCACGGGCAAAGATGGCCGCATTACTAAGAACGACGCGGTGACAGCGCCTGCAAATCAAGGTGGTCTCGGCGCGACGTCTTCTGGATATGCAGCTCCGGCTCCGGCACCTGCTGCGAAAAAAGAAGCTCCGCCGCCACTTCCTATTGCAAAACGTGCTGGTGAGCGCGGCGAGCGTCGCGTTCCGATGACGACGATTCGCAAACGTATCGCCGAGCGCCTTGTTCAGTCGCAACAAACAACGGCAACTCTGACGACGTTCAACGAAGTCGACATGACTCAAGTCATGGCTCTTCGCGAGAAATACAAAGATAAATTCAAAGAACGCTACGGCCTTTCTTTGGGATTCATGGGCTTTTTCGTCAAAGCTTGTACTGAAGCATTGAAGCAGGTTCCTGAAGTCAATGCGTTCATCGAAGGCACAGAGACCGTCTATCACGACTACGCGAACGTCGGTGTCGCTGTCGGAACTGAAAAAGGTCTCATCGTTCCGGTCGTGAAAGACGCGGACCAGCTGACGATCGCTGAAATCGAGCAATCGATTCGTCACTACGCTTTGAAAGCGCGCGACGGAAAAATCGCGATCGACGATCTTTCTGGCGGAACGTTCACTATTTCAAACGGTGGTGTTTACGGAAGCCTTATGTCGACTCCGATTTTGAATCCGCCGCAGTCCGCGATTCTCGGCATGCATAAAATCGAAGAGCGTCCGATCGTGGTGAACGGGAAAATCGAGATTCGTCCGATGATGTATCTCGCTCTTTCGTACGATCACCGTATCATCGACGGAAAAGAAGCAGTGACCTTCCTCGTGAAAGTCAAAGAAGGCATCGAAGATCCATCACGCTTGCTCTTGGAAATTTAAGTCATGGCTGAAGACAATCAATTCGATCTGATCATCATCGGCGCGGGTCCTGCCGGTTACACCGGCGCTATCCGCGCAGCTCAACTCGGTCTTAAAACGGCAATCATCGAGAAAGACAAAACTCTCGGTGGCACCTGTTTGAACGTCGGCTGCATTCCATCAAAGGCGCTTCTTGATTCAAGTGAGCACTTTGCGATGGCGACGCACGGAGATTTTGCGACGCACGGTTTGAAGTTTTCGAAAGTCGAACTCGATCTTCCAACAATGATGGGCCGCAAAGAAAAGATCGTTAAAGACCTCACCAACGGGATCGCGTTCTTGATGAAAAAGAACAAGGTCACTGTCTTCAATGGTTGGGGCACAATCAAAGCCAGCGACACTGTGGAAGTGAAGCTGGATTCAGAAACAAAGACTCTCAAAACTCGGTACATCATGATCGCGACGGGCTCGGTTCCGATTGATCTTCCTTATGCGAAGATCGACGGAAAAGTCGTTGTGACGTCGACCGAAGCGTTGTCGCTTCCGAAAGTTCCAGAATCGATGGTCGTTATCGGTGGTGGAGCGATTGGCCTCGAGATGGGTTCCGTATGGATGCGTCTCGGAGCAAAGGTCACTGTTGTCGAGTATGCGCCGATGATTGCGGGTGCAAGTGATCAGCAGACAGCAAAGAGCTTGCATAAAGTTTTGAGCAAACAAGGCATGGAGTTTTTACTGAATACGGCTGTCACGAATGTCAGCGTGAGCGGCGGAAAAGCGACCGTTCAGTTTCAGGGGCGCGAAGATAAGAAGCCGGGTTCAATCGAAGCCGATGTGGTTCTCGTCGCTGTCGGAAGAAAAGCTTATACTGACAAGCTCGGTCTTGAAAATGTCGGTATCGATCGCGATGATCGTGGTCGCGTGAACGTTGATTCGCATTTGCGAACGAAGGTTCCAAATATCTACGCTGTTGGTGATGCGATCATCGGCCCGATGCTCGCGCATAAAGCCGAAGATGAAGCTGTTGCAGTGGCTGAGATGATCGGGACCGGTCATGGACATGTGAACTATGAGACTGTTCCGAGCATCATCTACACTTGGCCAGAGCTTGCTTCAGTCGGCGCGAGTGAAGAACAGCTCAAAGAGCGCGGTGTCGACTATCGAGCAGGATCCTTTCCGTTCACGCCCAATGCGCGCGCGAAAGCGATTGGTACGACAGATGGTCAGGTGAAAATCCTGGC
>DATLHP010000080.1:0-3107 GCA_035539835.1 Bdellovibrionales bacterium | reverse complement strand
AATGTCTTTTGCAGGTGTCGCTGCATTCAACCAGTCCATGCGCGAAGGCAGAAGTGGCTTTAGACGAGTTCGTTCTCCGGCGACCACTACAGCGAGATCGGGAGCGAGACTCAATATCTTCACTTCGAACAAACCGGGCCGCTCGATCTTTCCAGATCTGAATGCCGCATGAGAAAGTGTGATTTTGAAAACTCGTTTTTCTTTCAAAACCGCATCGAGACCTGAATGATCAAAAACTCTTCCGGTAATTGAATCGTCTTGCGGAACAACGACAAAGAGAAGTTCAGAAACGAAACTCGCAATCGCTTTTTCGTCTTTCAGATGATCGGCCGTGAAGTTTTCGATCACATATTCTTTTTCGGAGAATTCGGCCGCGAGTGGCTCAAGACTTGGCTCGATGCTTGGCGTGAAAGCGATGTTTTTCTTATGAGAAAACAGACGAGCCAAAGCATTGGTCGTCTCCCAAAGCGCGTGCTGATATCCCGCATACACCTGCACGAAAACCGATGATTCTTCGATCCCGAGTGCGGCTCGATACGTTTCGTTCAGGTCGTTCCAACGTTGAGGATCCAAGATGTCGATGCGCATGTCTTCATTGCAGCTTAACTCTCGGGTCGCTGTCGAGACCTGAATGGAAGCTTTTACAATCACCTGGTTTGAGTGACAGTTTAGCGGCTTCCAATTGAAAAATCGCAATGCTCGAGGCCTCCGACTCTTCTTTAGGCAAACGACACAATGGCATCAAGACTGCTCTAGTTTCACGGTCGAGGTACCCCGATGACCAAGCAGATCCTGACCACTTTACTCACTTCTCTCGTCCTTTTTCAGGCACACGCGCAAAGCGGTCCAACGAGATGTCAGATCGGCTCAGGTCAGGTCGCGATTCCACGCGGAAATCAGTCGGGTTATGACTTGATGACTCCGGTGAGCAAGCGCTCCGGCGAAATGCTCGCGGAAACATACTCACCGACAAGTCTTTCAGAAGTTCCGCTCGAATATATTTCTCCTGAAATTCGCGCTAAAGCCCAATCGACGAACGCCACAATTGCGGAAAAAATGCGAAGTGATGCTCTTCGATCGCTCGAAATCTTACTGGACGAATCACGACGTGCAGGTATCCAACTCTTCGTTCACTCTGGATTCCGCGACTACAGCACTCAATGCAAAGTCTTTAATTTCAAACTCATGCAAGAGCGTGAGCAGCATCGCGGTATCCACGAAGGCGATGCCATCGTCAGTGTGAACAAACGCTCGGCTTTTCCGGGACAGAGTGAACATCAACTCGGCGCCGTTGTTGACCTTGTGACGAACATTCCAGGAATGGGTTACAAGCTTGAACCACAAATGGACCAAACGCCGGCGTATCGTTGGCTTCAGCAGAACGCACATAACTATGGCTATGTTCTGAGCTATCCAAAAGGGACAGTGAACGTCACTGATCCGCACCCCCAAACTGGCTATATCTATGAGCCGTGGCACTGGCGTTACATCGGTGAACGCGAAGCGCAGAACTACAAGCGCTGCCGCGAGCGCATGTCGATGGTCCTGCAAGATTTCTTGAGAGTCATGAAGCAGAACCCGAATTTCTATTGCCGATAATCTCGACGTTCGGTCAGGTCTCTCTGGTCTGCGGGATTGCGTAAACTAGAAGCATGAAGACATCAAACTTTGTGCTTTTGGTTTTCGCATTGTGCTTTTGCTCAGTCTCGGTCGGCCAACAACCGCCTAAGTCAGCCAAACGAGTCGAGTCTGCAATTCTCGGTGCTCACTACCTCGAAGCCGGCAGTCTCTCGTCTCAAGAGCAAAACGAGAAACTCAATTCTGCGGTCATGAGCGTGAAGTCAAATGACCCGCGCGCAAATGCGATCGCCCTGAACGTAGAGCTCAAAGCACAGGGCCTGCCTCAGCTCGACATTGAAAGTCCTAACTTTAAAATGGAGCCCACGAGAAGCACTGGGTCTACGGGCTCAAAGATCGTCGGTGCAAAGTTCACCGATGGCAATGTCACGGCCTGCGTTCCCTGCGAAGTCGGCACCAATAGCTATCGATGGGGAGTGATGGGAGTTGCAACGAATAGTTCAGCGCCAGTTGCCGTAACAGCTCCGCGCGCAGGCGACGCTAAGTACGATTTCCGCTGCGATGGTCAAGACTACGTCGCTATTGAGCGCAGCCTTGCTGAAGGAAAAGTTCGCACTGCAATATGCCCGAAAAATCTCGCAAATGATTTCGATGCATGTGTCGCCGACAACAGCGAACGATCAGAAAAAGTTTGTCTTCCTCTGTGGAAAGCTCAAATCAAAGCCGATTGCAAAGGCATGCAGCACGAACAGTTCGAATGCTCGATCGCAGTCAATCTTCACGGAGGCGGAAGTGACAAACGCTTCGAAGCCATGACTTGCCCTCTTTCAAAGAAGGGATACTTCTGCCCGTCGTACACGTTTTCGGCAGCTGGTATCCAAGCCTGTATAGATTTTGGTAACAACAAAGAAGATGACCCAAGAGAAATCTGGAAGAAGTGTCGTGCAGAATACAAACTCCAGAAGTCGATTCCGGCGGATGTACTTGCCCGCTACGAAAAGATTTCGGGTGAACTCGGAAAAACCTGTGTCACTGCTGCGACGAAGTTCTGCGATAAACTGACGAAGGATTTGGCTGTATCGAAAAACGAATACGCCTGCCTCTACAGCAAGGTCACCGCTCAGGATCGCCAGTACATGGATGGTTTTGACGACACAGCTTGTTCGATTCTCGTTCGAACGGGCGGAAAAAAAGAGCCGGCTGAGAAACCGGCTCAAGAAACGCGGCCCAAGGTCGCGCCAAAGAAAACTGTTAACTAGTTAAATACCTGCTTTGTGTCTTTCGTCTTCGTCGACGACTGAAACAACTCCGCCTTTGAGTTGCGGGCGATAAGCGAGTTGCTTGATGTCGTAGATGAACTGCGAACCGTTCACGCCCGGAGTTTGCCACTCTGGGCCCATGCGAATCGCATCAACTGGGCAAGCTTCCTCACAAAAACCGCAGAAGACGCAGCGAAGAACGTCGATCTCGTAAGAGATCGGGTACTTTTCTACCGTTGGGTCGTCGTGCTCAGCAGCTTTGATGTTGAT
>DATLHP010000079.1:0-3920 GCA_035539835.1 Bdellovibrionales bacterium | reverse complement strand
GTCTTTGACAGAGCTCAACCGAGCTCTCGTCGATCATTTGCGAGATATTCCGGGCGGGTACGTCAAATCAGAAGGAAAAGAATGGCTCGTTCGTGTGAAGGGGAAGAGCCAGGATACGGAACGAATCGAGAACATTGTTGTTCGAGGCACCTATCAAGGCGGTGAGGTGCGAGTCCGAGACGTCGCCCAAGTCGTCGATGGAACGGCAGAGCCAGAAATTTTGACCCGGCTGAACGGACAGAGCGCGACACTCTTGACGGTCACCAAGCAAGGGCAAGCGGATACCATCAAACTCGTCAATGGCTTGAAAGACGCTCTCGAGAAATTCAAACCCCGGCTTCCTAAAGGATTCGATGTCGTCATCTATACCAATGAAGCCGTCCGAGTCGAAGCCGATTTGGGAATCGTTCAATTCAACGCTGTTCTCGGTCTAATTCTTATCTTGGTTGTGTTGTTGATTCTCCTTCCTGGAATCATCGGTTTAACGGCGAGCTTGAGTCTTCCACTCACGATCTTCGCTATGACATTCGGAATGAGCATGATGGGGCTGACCTTCAACTCCATCACTATGATCGCGGCGGTTATCGTCTTGGGACTCCTGGTCGACAACTCAGCGGTCGTTGCCGAAGGCTATGCACGTAATCGATCGATGGGCTTGAATCCGACCGATGCTGCAGTGAAATCGGCGACGGCATTCTTCGTTCCGATTCTTGCTACGGTTCTGTGTAACTTTGCTGGATTTGCGCCAATGTTGGTGACGACCGGAATCATGGGCCAATTCATCTATTCAATTCCGGTCGTTATTACGATCGCTCTTGTATTCAGTATTGTCGAAACGTTCTTCTTGTTACCAGCACGCCTAAAACTGACGTTGCATCGAACGATTCCGAAACCACCTGAAGAAGACTCTTTCGATGCCGGTTGGTTCGGAAATGTTCAGCGGCGGTTTCATCGCATCATTAAGATCCTTTTGCGTCGAAAGTACCTGACCTTGGGTGCGATCACGGGCGTCTTCATTTCATCGATTTTCGTTTCCGTCTTTCTCAATCGCTTTGAGCTCTTTCCGACGGACATGGCAGAGTACTACACCGGCCGATTCGAGATTGAGCTCGGAAGTTCCGTCGAAAAGACTGAAGAAGTGACGCGAAAACTGAGCGATCAAGTCCTCGAACGTTTGAAAGAGAATGGCGTCAAATACAACGCGGTTGTCGGCTTTGCCGGGGTTTCGCGTGTTGATATGTTTGATCCGCAAGGACGCCGCGCCCACAATGTCGGGTTCGTCTTGATCACGATTCCTGAAGAAGAATCGATGCGTATCAGTGCGCAGTGGCTCGTCGGTATTTTTAAAAGCATCACCACTCCAGAAATCAAAACGATTCGTTGGCAAGAGCTCGTCAACGGTCCGCCGGTAGGTCGTCCACTCAATATCATTTTCCGATCGAGTGATGATCAGCAGTTGCAGGGCATGGTTGACGCTTTCAAGATTGAAGTTGCGAAAATTCCAGGCGCTGAAGGAATCGAAGACGATCGCTATCGCACATCACGCGAACTTCAGCTGAATCTAAACCAAGACCTGTTGCGCCGAGCGGGTCTTTCGGTTTCGCAGGTCGGAGAAGCGGTTCGAACGGCACTTCAGGGCGAGGTTGTGTCGAAGTTGAATTTACGTTCTCGCGAAGTATTGATTCGGGTTCAGTATGAATCAAGCGATCGCACGCGCTTGATGAACGTAGCGAATATCTCAATTCCGACACCCGAAGGCGGTTATATGCGCCTGACGAATCTTGCTGAGATCAAAGAGGTTGAAGGGCCTGTCGTTCGTAAGCGTTACGACTTCCATCGAGCTGTTACGGTTTCAGCCGATGTCGTTCCAGAGAAACTGACGTCGCTCGAAATTAATGCGAAGGCGCGCGAGATCGTAGCGAGACTTCAAAAACAGTTTCCGGACGTATCGTTCTTCGCCGGCGGGGAAGAGGAAGAAACACAAGAGTCTTTTGCCTCGTTGCTGCAAGCGATGCTCCTTTCAGTCGTCGCAATTCTCGGAATTCTGGTTGTTGTCTACCGATCGTATGGACAATCATTTTTGGTTCTCTCAACGATTCCGTTGGGACTTGCTGGCGTCAGTTACGTGTTTTGGATTGCCGGCATTCCATTGAGTTTCATGGCTCTTATCGGTGTTATTGGACTCGGTGGTGTTGTCGTTAACGCGAGTATTGTTCTCGTGAGCTTCATCAACGATGCTCGCAAGGCTGAGCCGAATCGTCCGCTGTCAGAGGTTGTTTCTGAGGTGACGGCTCTTCGGTTCAAAGCAGTCTTTATCACGAATGCGACGACCATCATGGGCCTGATCCCGACGGCCTACGGAATTGGTGGCAATGATCCGTTCTTGATGCCTCTGACTTTGGCGATGAGCTGGGGTCTGTTGGTCGGAAGTGCTCTAGCAATCGTTTGGGTTCCTGCAGGATATCTTGCGCTCGAAGATATTGGCGGCTGGATCAAACGTAAGTTTCGAGTGGTGTGATCGTTGCACATATAAGGGCTATGATGAGCCCTTGGGATGTCATTCAAATTTATCAGACCGCCAACCGCGAGTACTTGAAACTCCAGTATTTTGAAGCGGCTTCGACGGGTCCCTTGCTGACTCAGCCGCTGTTTTTGATGGCTCTGATTCTCGTCGCCGCTTCGGCTGGTCTACTGCTGGGACGCTTGCGTAGAGCCTGAGAACGTCACCAGCGTTAACTAATTCTTTCACGATCAATCTAAGAAAACTCATTTACGACCTCTGTGCGCGCGAAGAAGCCGGGGCAGGATTTTGCAAAAAATCGCGGCTTGAACAGGAGTTGTCATGTACATCAGACCGACATCAATCTTCCTTTTTCTGGTTTTTGCCTTCTTTGGCGCGCGAGTTTTCGCTTCGCCTTCATTGCCGGCCCTTGCGACTTCAGAGTTTTTGAAGCTCGCCAATGATGATGCTTCCGTCACAGGTCAGATCCTTGAGGGAATCCGTAAATCACGGGCGACGAAATACACGGCGCAAGCGATTCCAAAGCCGCTTCAGACGACGGATCTTCAGGTTGTCGAGCTTTCTTATGAGTCATATCCGGGTCTTCTTCAGGATGACGCCACATTCAAGTTTCTGCACGAGCCCTACACTCGCGCCCAGTACTTGGTCGTCGTAACAGCTGCGAGACACGCCTACGACGGAATGCTTGTATACCGTCAGGCCATCAAATTCGGCTGCAAACTCGAAATCAAACCGTTCAGCGATGGCACAAAAGTGTCTTGCGACCCTCGTCCTCTCGAAGCCGTAGAGTGATTGTTAGATTGGATCTCGTTTGAACTTTCACTTCACTCACGGAATCAAATGCTCTTGTGGTCGCATCGAAAATCAGAATCGATGCATTCTTGAAGAAGGCGCACACACTCGAAGCCCACTCTTTATTGCGACTCGCGCAGAAGTTAGCACGCTCAAGTCGACGAACGAACGCTTCGGCGTTCGCGGTCTACGACGTTCAACGAAAGTTCGCAAAGTCCGAATTGCGGAGTGAAGCATTAAGGGTCGATTCAATTTCGTTGCATCTTCTGATTCTAGAATCAGCTGGTTAGAAGAGTTCTTAACTGGAAAACTGAGCTTAGTCTTTAGTCTGGATGTGAATAAACCGATTCTATGTAGCCTACCTGTGGCCTTCAGAGAATTGGAGGCATTACCAATTGCTTTGCGCCTCCCACCGCTGAGGATCGAAAATTCTTTTTTGAGCAAGAAGTTCCCTTTGCGGAGAAGTACCTTCCCGTCTCGGGAGGTGGTATCGAGATTTCAAATGGCATCAATTATTCTCTAAGTTTTCCTGGAAATTCGGGATCTGTGTTGAGAGACGCCCAGGCAATGTGGTTTCTCAAAAAATTTTCTTTCAACGACTTGGGCA
>DATLHP010000078.1:0-6126 GCA_035539835.1 Bdellovibrionales bacterium | reverse complement strand
TCTTAGCACGACGAAGCCTGAACTACTGATTCTCGATGAACCTACGAACAATCTCGACCTAGTGAACATCGAGTTTTTGGAAGCTCTGGTACGAGAATTTCGAGGCGCTATCCTCGCCGTCTCTCACGACGAAGTTTTTTTGAGAAACTGCGGGATCGATCAGGAGTTCGAACTGTGAATTTAGATCCGCTTCAATTTCCAAACGACTTGGGTTGCTGCAAACCCACCGACAAGTGCGCCCAAAAGCCAGAGCCCGGCAAAGGCCAACGCAAGCTCGGCTCCGAACACTGCAAATATGGCCAGCGACACAGCGCCAAGACTCAAGGCTTGAAGAAATTCAGTGCGCTTCAACGCTCTCACTTCTTCGATCGATAGAAAGTATCCTGCAGTCAGAATGCTTGCGCCCAAAAACAGTGTTCCACAAGCGATCATGCATGCATTGTGTCCCCACATCGCCATAAACCAATTATCAAGCGAGCTCTCTGTGCCAAAAGGATTCATGCCGAACTGATGACAGACGCTCAGAGACAGGAAACCAACAGCCAAATGAATACCGAGAACTTTAAAGAAAACCATCCATGCGCTCGGATTGATCAGTTCACTCATTCGAGCAAAGACCTTCGTCGTCGCATCTTGCGATACAGGTTTCTTTTCTGCGTTTAGAAAAGCCTGATACTCGTTGAGCCATTTCTTATTCTCATCTTTAGTCATGGCTTTTCTCCCTCACTCACAAGTCTCTTTAAGTTCTTCACTCCCCGGCTAATAATCTGTCTCACATTCAACGGGGATGTTTTCAAAGTGTCGGCGATCTCTTCAAACGTCTTCTCGTCGAGGTACCGGAGCTCAAGAGCAGCACTTTGATTCGCGGGCAATTGCGCCAGCATCGGAGCAACGGATGCAAGTTTGCTTTCAGTAATTTCGGCTGCCGATAGCTGGTCAAAGTCGAAATTGAAGACTTCTTTTTTCCTATCGGTTCGCCTTTTGCCATCAACAAGAACCGAATGCGTGACTGAGAATATCCATGGCAAAACCGGAAGCAAGCGGTTGTAAAGATGCTTTGATCGATGAATCTTTACGAACACTTCTTGAAAAAGGTCCATCGCCTTTTCATGCGAGCGCACGCGCGATTCAAGGTAACCAAGTATCTTTCCAGAGTGACGAGAATAGAGGGCCTTGAAGGCTTCTTCTGAGCCATCTTGATAGAGTGCCATCAATTCTTCGTCGGTCTGATTCTGCGTGAGCAACCAGATCTCCTTCAATAACTACTACGTTCGCGAATACTGTTTTGTGACAGCCGTATCAAAATATTCCATTTTTTTTCTTTGCCGTCACAAACAAAGCCTGCCGTTCGTATTTGAAGTGAAGAACGGAGCTCACATGGGTTTTCGACGTTGGATTCTCGTTTTACTAACTGGCTTTGCCGCTCATTCGGCGCAAGCTCACCCGGTAACGTATCAGGGTGCGACAGGCGTCATGACTTGGAATCAACCTTTCATGTCAGACCACTGGATCACGTATAGCTTTCGTCGTGACATGGCGATTGCCGGCAGATTCATGCGAATGGAAATGCAGGATGGCCAACAAAACTACTCTGGCCTCCAACTCAATTACTTATTGAAGCGATGGAAT
Source organism: Bdellovibrionales bacterium (assembly GCA_035539835.1). Lineage (GTDB taxonomy): Bacteria > Bdellovibrionota > Bdellovibrionia > Bdellovibrionales > JAMPXM01 > DATLHP01. The sequence continues at coordinate 4,497 of DATLHP010000078.1, read as the reverse complement.
GGCGACGATTATCAAGCAAATATCTATGTTTACGGTGGCGGCGGTGTTGCCACATTTGATGAACAAAACAGCGGCGCGTACTTTGGTGGCTTTGAGGCGGACGCCGAGGATAGAAAGTTTTTTTCACTGATCAAAGCTGAGTACATGAAACCGACTGCTGGCGACGACTTTGGCCACGTCGAAGGTCGCCTGGGAGTTGCGCCTTACGAAGCCGAGTACAACGAGATCGCTTCTTGGTTCATGGTTCAAGCGCAATGGCATCCCACTTTAGAAAAAAAGTTCGTCGTCACACCCCTCGCTCGCCTTTTTTACAAAAGCTTTTTGTTTGAGACCGGCGTGAGCCTTGAGGGCGACTGGATGATGAATTTCATGTTCCATTTTTAAATCTGGAGGATCTTATGAAACTCAAAGAACTCGTTTTCGTGTCATTACTGATAGTAGTTCCGACGATGGCCCAAGCGAAGCCGATCACTGTTCAAGTCAAAGGAATGGTCTGTGCTTTCTGCGCTCAGGGAATCGAGAAGAAGTTCAAAGCGCTCTCTGAGATCGCCTCGGTCAACGTGAGCTTAGAAACCAAACTCGTGAAACTTGATACGAAAGAAGGCAAAGACGTGCCTGACGATCAAATCAAAAAAATTATCACTGAAGCCGGCTATGAAGTCGTTAAGGTGGAGAGAGCACAATGAATCGAGTCGCGAGTTTTTTGAGTCTCTTCACGTCAATGGGTACGTTGATCTGCTGTGCACTCCCGGCTCTGCTCGTGAGTCTCGGCTTGGGTGCTGTCATGGCAGGTCTTGCCAGCAATGTTCCGGGCCTAATTTGGATGTCCGAGAATAAGACCGGATTTTTCATTGCCGCTGCAGCGATGCTGGCGCTCAATGGAATTTGGTTGTGGACCAACCGAAATGCTCCCTGCCCGATCGATCCAAAACTTCGGGACGCCTGTATGAGTGGCAGAAAAACAAGCAAGGTCCTCTACTTCATCAGCCTCACTGTTTTCAGCATCGGAACCTTCTTTGCCTACGGCACCGCACTAGCTGCGAGCACTGCGAACGCCCAGACGATCGCGATCGAAGTGACCAAAGAGGGATTCGTACCAAGCACGATTGACGTAAGGCCTGGCACCGATGTCACTCTCAAAATCACCAGAAAAACCGATGAGTCATGCTCGACAGAGATTCACGTTCCTTCGAAGAATATCAAACACGACCTACCGTTGAACGAAGTCGTAACGGTCGCACTCGGAAAACTTGATAAAGGCGAAATCCGATTCGGCTGCGGAATGAATCTCATGGAAGGCGGAAAGATTTTCGTACGCTAAGCGATTGTCGGTTCCACCGCGAAAATGATTGGCCCATCGGGGCAATGTATGAGCAGATGGATCCACTCAGACAACGCAAGGAAACACATGTCAGCCGAACCAAGAGTGATTCTAGCCAACCTGCTTCGCAAAGGGGCGACCACCGACCAAGTTGAAATTCACTCGCACACAAAGCATGGCGATACGTCGCTGATGAGTGTGAAGTCGAACAATCCGTTGGTAAAAGGCGATGTGCTAAAAACGAAAGAGTGGCTCTTTAGTTCGCGCGAATTCATCATTATTGGACCGCACTCAAAACCGATGAAAATCGCGGGCGATTGGTACGAAGTAAAAGTCGTGAAAATGCCTGTCGCGAAGCCGGGACCGAAGCCGAAATCCCGAAAATAGAGCTCGATTCATGGCGAACGTGGCCATTCGGCGGTCTTGGCTGCCGGCCTTGCGAACATGCGATCAATGTAAGCCTGAACTCTAGGAAAAGCGTCCATCACTGACTTGAGCTCAGGCGCAAATCGCAGCCAATAGAGCTGGTAGCTCACGCAGATATCAGCAGCACTGAAACGATTGCCGGCCAGAAAAGAGTTTTGCGCGAGGACCCGGTCGAGCGCCTCATGCGCACCACGTAGTTCATCCTGTAGCGCTTGAATCTTTTTGTCGCGAACATTGTCTGCGGGAATATCTTCGATGAACTCCATGCGAAATTGGATCGAGTCGATGGTCGCCGATGCGAAATACATCCACTGCTGATAGTCAGCACGCTCGGGCGCGTCGAGCGCAGGAGCCAAGCCCTTTTCGAGATAGAGGTCTGCGATATAGGCACAGATAGCGCCCGATTCGAACATCACCTTATCGCCGATCTCAGCCACCGGCACTCGGCCCATCGGATGGAGCTTCTTGAAAGCAGGGCTTTTACTCTCTCGCTTCTCAACGTCGAGCCAGCGATCTTTGTATGTCACACCCATTTCGTTCAGCAGCCAACGCGCTTTCCCGCCGCGATCGAATGAAGCGTTACCGTGCAAAAGGATGTGTGTGTCTTTGGTTGTCATAGCTCGCGAGACTATCAGGCTTTTTTCTCTGAGCGATTGAATTATGGGCCCGCGACACCAATCGTCAGAGAGACAGAAGGAGCCAGCGCTTTGACGTCTGTGACGTCGGCGATAGCCGCTGGACTGAGGAGATCGACATATGCGCCGCTTCCGACAGCACCATCAGCGCCTTTGCCCCAACAATAGCCTGCGCCCGCGGTCGTGATACCGCAGCTGTGGTAAGTGCCGACCGAAATTTCGCGCCAAACGTGACCGCCCAATACAAGCGTCGGAACGGTTTTGTTGACGGCCGTGCCGTCACCGACTGCGCCGTAGCCGTTGTAGCCCCAGCAGTAACCCGCACCCGCCGTTGTCACCGCGCACGCGCCGTAAGACCCAGCGAAAATACTTGCTAACGTCAAGCCACCGGAAATCGGTGCCGGAACGTTGCTTAAAGTCGTAACGCCTCTTCCGTGTTCGTAGTTCGTATTCGAACCCCAACAGTAACCGGTACCACCGGTCGCGACACCGCAACTGAATGCATGGCCAGCTGAGATCGAAATCCAAGTCAAACCGCCGCTAACAAGGACAGGAGATGTTGAAGCAACGGCAGAACCGTTTCCGAGATATCCGCTCGCCGTATTGTTTCCCCAACAATAGGCGGCGCCTCCGGTTGCGATTCCGCAAGCGTGAGTCGAGCCGACGGAAATATGTGTCCACGTCAAACCACCGCTGACGAGTTGAGGTGTATCGAAACTCGCAGTCGCCGACGAGTTACCAATCTGACCGTTGGCATTTCCGCCCCAGCAGTACGCGGCATCCGTGCTGGTAACACCGCACGCCGATACTTTGCCGACTGCAATTTTTTTCCACGACAAGCCACCACTCACTGCGGTCGGTGATGACTTGCGCTCAGTTCCGCCATCGCCAAGCTTTCCGTTCGTGTTCGAACCCCAGCAGTAAAGAGCGCCGCCCACTGCAATCCCACACGCAAACTCGTCACCGGCCTCGACGGCGGTCCACAAATGCGCAGTATCGAGTGCAGTCGCTTTGCTGGCGAGCGCGTTACCTAAGCGTCCAAAAGTACCAGCGCCCCAACAACGAACTTCATTGGTTAGGGTCATTCCGCAAGTGCTGCTGTAGGACATTGAAAGATTCTTAAAGGTTTTTCCGCCGAGGACGGCAACCGGAGTCGAAACATCGACCAGACTGTCGTTCCCCAATTGTCCCTGCGAATTCGAACCCCAACAGTAGGCTGTATCGGTCGTCGTGATTGCGCACGAGTTATTGATGCCCGTTGCGATATCTTTAAATGCATAGCCTCCCGAAACTAAAGACGGCGCTGGTTGCGGAGTGACGATATCACCGTTTCCAAGTTGACCATAAGTCGCGCTTCCCCAGCAGTAGGCGACGTTCGACGTTGTGACCCCACACGTATGATATTGACCTGCGCTGACCTTCGCCCAAGTGTAGCCACCTTGCACGAGTGCAGGTGCCGTATCATCCGCGCCTGCTCCGGAGCCCAGCTGCGCCCATGTGTCGAGACCCCAACAATAAGCAGCACCTAAAGCCGTGACTCCACACGCGTGGCGATAACCCGTCGTGAGCGTCGCGAATGTCAGTCCGCCAGCGACCGCGACAGGAACGTTGCTCGACGTGGTAGCCAAGGTTCCGATTCCAAGTTGTCCGTTGCTGTTAGAGCCCCAGCAATAAGCTTTGCCATCGGCACGCAGACCACACATGTAGTCAGCTCCACCCGAAACGCTTGTATAGACATCGGTCGTCGAAACTTTGACTGGCGTTGAAGAAGTCCCGCCCGTTCCGTCACCGAGGATATTGCCCCAACAATATGGCGAGCCCGTCGTCTTTTGGATTCCGCATGTACCACCTTCAGATGTACCGACGTCGTCGAACAACAACCCACCCGTCACTGCCGTCGGCACGAGGGTCGCGACGTTGTTACCAGTACCAAGTTGACCACTCACGTTGTAGCCCCAGCAGTAGGCTTCTCCGGTCGTGGTGACACGGCATCCATGATTCGAATCTGCCCAATCTGATGTCAGCGCGGGAGCCCAGCTGTAGCCGCCAACAACGAGCGCGCCTAAATCTCCGGGATTGTAGGGAGACATGAACGCTCCTACGCCGAGTGATCCA
>DATLHP010000077.1:0-1755 GCA_035539835.1 Bdellovibrionales bacterium | reverse complement strand
ACCAGCGCCGGTCCGCCCTTGAAGGAAATCGGTTTTTCAACTCCTCGCTCGTTGATCGCAAAAATCACTTCGTCGCGAGTCACATTCAGCGAAGCACGAACTTCAGGCTTCCACATCGGAACAGCTTTGATCGATGACGTATCAATGACATTCGTTACACGAGGCTTCAGCGCTTCGAGGCTCGCAAACTGAACTTTGTTGAGGCCCATATACACGAGCATCCATGCAACTCGGCCTTCTTCACCGTTTCCGTAGATCCCGTTTCCGACTACGACGACATGTGACTCTGGAGAAATTCCAAGGCGTGCAAGACGTCTTGCTGCTCCAAAGAGATCGGCCTGCATGATTCCGCGTTGCGCCGGTTCTGGCTCCGTAAAATCAGACCAGTTCAGATTGATCGATCTCGGAATATGAGCGGTTGAAAAATCAAATGCCGGACGCGCATCCAAAACGATCGTTTCGGGCACGATCTTGATCGGCTGAGTGAGTGCGTCGCCTTCAAACTTACGCTCTTGATTCGAGCTGACCTTCGTCGGCTGAGTCTGACAAGCGGAAAGCAATAGAATAAGAGCGACGGCAATCAGTCTCATTTAAACTTCATCGTTGGGAAGAGGATGATGTCGCGAATCGACGGACGATCCGTCAAGATCATCACGACACGTTCAACACCGAGACCAACTCCACCTGTTGGTGGCATTCCCGTGTCGATCGCATGAATGAAGTCTTCATCCATTGGTTGAGCTTCTTCGTCGACGACACGTTTTGCTTCTTGCTCTTTCAAGCGCGAAAGCTGGTCTTCTGGATCGTTGAGCTCAGTGTATGCGTTCCCGATCTCCATGCAGGCAGCAAACGGCTCGAAGCGCTCAACCAGGCCCGGTTTTGCGCGATGCTTTTTGGTGAGTGGAGAAATTTCGACAGGATGATCCATCACGAACGTCGGCTGCCACAAATGCGGTTCTGCAGCGACTTCGAAGAGCTTCATGATCGCTTCGCCCTTAGAATTCGATTTCTTCAGTGCATCAACTTTCGCTCGCTCAAGACCCATCTCCGCTGCCTTAGCAACGAGCTGATCAAACGACGCTTCCGCCGGATCGATACCTGCGTATTCACGAACGCCGTCGTGAACCGTGAGGCGTCTCCACGGAGCCGTGAAGTCGATCTCTTTTCCCTGGTAGTTCACTTTCGTTGAGCCGGTGATAGCGACAGCCAAGTGCGAAACGAGTTCTTCGAACTGTTTCATTTGATAATTGTAGTCGGTATAGGCCTCGTACCACTCGAGCATCGTAAACTCAGGATTGTGAGTGCGGTCGATACCTTCGTTACGGAAATTCTTTCCGATCTCATAAACCTTTTCGAAACCGCCGACGATGAGACGCTTCAAATAGAGCTCAGGCGAGATCTTCATGTAGAGCTTCATGTCGAGTGCGCGATGCATAGTCGAGAACGGATACGCGGCCGCTCCGCCGTAGATCGGCTGAAGCACAGGTGTTTCAACTTCGAGAAATCCACGCGCATTCAACCACGAACGAATCTCTGCGATGATGCGCGATCGTTTTTTGAAAACTTCGCGCGAATCAGCATCGGTGATCAGATCGAGATGACGATGGCGATACTTGATCTCGACATCGGCGATGCCGTGATACTTTTCTGGCAAAGGCTCGAGCGTCTTGCAGTGCATTTTAATCTCTTTGAAATGAAGCGATGTTTCGCCTTTCTTCGTTTTGAAGACGTAACCAAGAACACCGATCATGTCGC
>DATLHP010000076.1:0-11451 GCA_035539835.1 Bdellovibrionales bacterium | reverse complement strand
GATGAGGTTTGGTGGAATCAGACGTATCGTGAAGCCACCCGACGGTTTCGCTCGGAGTTATTCCTAAAACTTTTGCAATGTGAAGTGCTGTCTTCGGTGTGATCGGTCGGCTACCAGAAAGAATCGTCGACAGATGACCAGGGCTCAAAGCGAGAAGTTTCGCGTAACTTCTGAGGGAAAACTCTGAGTTACGCGCCTTTCGCGCAGCTAGGTCATCATTTAAAAAGCGGCGCCAGGCCGAGCTCGGAGTCGTCGTCACAGGCACCTGATACTCTCATAAATCTTTGTTTACAAGTGCATGTGTTCGCAATTGCGAACAGAAACGTTTTTTCATGTGGAGCGGAGTTCGGAGTTAACGGTATCTCACTTAGAACAAACAAAAAGGAGAACTCAGAATGTTGAAATTCATTATGGTTAGCTTCGTGATGGCGTTCACGGGAAGTTTAGCACAAGCACAAAGCTGTTACGGCTGCACGGGCGATAGAAGCGACCGTTCGAGTCTTACTTGGCGATGCGATGATGGAAATCTCTATTCGACGTCGGCCACTTATGGCGCCCGCTCGATGCCTGTCTTTGGGCAGTGCCCTGCGCCTGCTGGTGGAGGCACTTCATCTGGGGTCTATCACCAAAGTGGAATCCGAATCATTTGTGAAAACAACCAGCCGAATACTCTGAAGCAGTCCATCGATATCGATGAAGCCATAGGCATGGCTGTTTATCTAGGACTCGACGAAGCGCTACATGCAAAGAAAGTTGCATTTCATGGTCTTAAATCCGTCGAATCACAATGGCCGGGCGTGAGCATTTATGTTGGAGACGCCGTGGGTAGCCTAGGCTCGAACAAGGCTGAAGGTTTTTCTGGAAAAGTGACGGTTCGTTTTTGGAGCAATCGTAGTGGAGCAGATATCAATTACACGAGATACGGAAAGACCGCGACGATCCAGTTCACCAATTGCCGGTAAGCATAGGGGAGAAATTATGAAGTCTCAAAAATTGGTCTTCTACTTCGTTCTTTTTTTCGCAGGGAATATCTGGGCTCAAGATCTTGTGAGGGTTGAGGGCGAACAAGCCTCACAAATCATGGCTGCATTTCGTTACACCATCGATAACTTTCCAGAGGCGGAAGCGACAGTCACCGATGTTTCTTGTCAGAATGTGGAGAGTATCGAATGCACCTACCATTTCGGCGCACAAGAGGGTCAAACTCACGGCACTATGGTTGGCACTAAAGAATTGTATGACCTAGTTGCACAGTGCAAAGCGAATCGCGTCTCCGAAATCTCATGCACAGGCACTCCCGTTTCTGAATTCGATTATGAATACGTATGCTCGGCTACCTGCGCGCTTTGAGACGCAATTATCGGTGAATCGCCATCATAGGATGTCCCTATGGCGGTCATTCGGAAACTGGAATAGGTGCTGGCAACGGAATGTTGTAAAAGCCATCGCAGAGGGGCGAAGAAAGGAAAACAAGTTATGCGTTTCATGATCTGTCTGACACTGATGACATTCTCGTTCTCTGCCGAGGCCCGTGAGTATCTTCGAGAACTCGGTTCGTGTTCGATCAAGTTATCTCAAGAGGATATTGAGACACGGAGGGTCGAGCTCCCCGCGAAAGCGGAAGCGAGTTATGAAGTCGTATCTTATAAAGAAAAAGGTATAACTTATCTTGTGAAATCAGAATTTCAGCTGAGCCCGGTCCCTCGATCGGCTGTTCCGTTGTCAGAAGCTTTCAAAACTTCACTTCGGTTTCAAATTAAAGAACAGCCGAAGTACTTAGGTAGAATACCGACCCCTCATTTTTCTTCTCTAGTTGGGCGCGATGATGTCGTGAACTTGATCAACCACTTAGCTTCGAAAGAAGTATTGTCGGTTGAAGACCCTCTCGAAATCCAAGCCGTCGGCTCGTTGGTGATTCCGCGCGACTACGACAATCAGAACTGGGAATGGAGCGGATCTTACTTGTTCGAGTATCCTGAGGGATACATGTTCAATTTCGTTACTGGGTTTCGAGTTCAAGCCCATCTTCCCACTCATGTGAAGAACGGACTTTCATTCCACATTGAAGTGAAATGTAGCGATCCCTACTCCGTACAAACAGAGTTACTATTGTTCGAACGACCAGGCCTTACTGGGACAATCCACTCTGTCAGTGGTTCGTCGCTGGGACAAAGTTCAGAACGAGCCCGCAAGCGATGCGGTCAAAATGAAGAGGCTCAAGTCATCTTCGAGCGGGGTACGCAATCGTCTTGGCCTGACGCTACTACAATTGTCCGCTGTCTTCCGATTGAGGCACTGTGAGCTGTTGTTTACGGACCAGTGGCTCAGTAACACTAGTCCATGAAGCGGAATTGTTTAGAAGCCTTCGGAGAATCCGAGGGCTTCTTTACTTTTGACTATGGCGGGGGGCATGCCGTGTGATCAGTAGGGGACGCATTCTCGAGTTCCAGCAATGGCAGCAGTCTATGAGTTTAAAAAGCGAACTTTCCTGAGTATCCCGACTTTCGGTTGTAGAATGGTAGGGGTGGAGAAATGCCCAGGAGTTAAATCCTGGGCGCCGAAAAAATAGTCCTGAGCGAAGTCCTGGGAGAAATCGACACCTGTCGACACTCGAAAATCAGTGTCATTTCGTGTCGACGCTAGGGGATTTCTCGGTATTTGGCGGTCATTGAGTGCTTTAAGAAACACGGCTTAACCGTACGTGTTTATTTGAAAAGTTCTTTGTTCTTGCGTGCTTCCGATTTTGCATCGGATGATCTTAAAATCCTGAGATTCCTTCACAGGGTCGTGCCGGTTCAAGTCCGGCCCGGGGCACCACCACACTTCAAGTATTCATGAATTCGCGAATTCATGAATACACGAATTCATGTGCTTGAATTCATGTGGATGGCTGCATCAGTCTTAGGTTTGCGAAGCTCATGACACCGTTTCCATGCCGCGAAGTCAGATTCGCGGAAGCCACGCAGAACAAGGCGTAACCAGTTTGAGTCAAAAGGGAGTTATTCGATGTTCGCGCGCGTGATCGCGTCTCTCGCTACAGGAATCATCGCTGTGTATCCGGCAGCAGTGGGGTGAATGCCATCGATAGAGAGTCCGCGAATGAAGCCATCTTGGCCGTCGCTCAAGACCGATTCGTAGTCCGCGTACACATGGCCGTTACGAGCGGCGTAATTGCGAAGCCATTGATTGAGCGTACGAACTGACGCCGCTGAATTCTTGATCGAGTCGTTCCATGGAATAGTCTTTGCTGGCAGCAGCGACGCAAGAATCACGCGAATGCCGTGGGCCTCAGCCTGCTCGCACATCGACATGATAGCATCTTGAATGCGTGCGATCGATGTCGGCCCTTTGTTTCCGGCGATGTCGTTTGTGCCAACAAGCAGATGGACAATCTTCGGTTTGAGATTCAGTACATCGGCACGAAACCGAACCAGCATCTGCCCCGTAGTCTGGCCGCCGATTCCGCGATTCAAAACATCGTCATTCGTGATTCCAACGATACGATTCGTCCAACCCTCGGTCAGCGAATCGCCAAAATAAATCACACGATGGTCGCTCGCTGGTGGTAGCGCCGCATTCGCGGCCTCGTACTTGCAATTCTCACCGATGTCCATCGTAGGATGCTGCTCCCAAGGAATCGTTTGCTTGCACGGAAAATCTTGAACGCCTTTGGGAATAACGGAAGTCATGGGTGTCGCCGAAACGATTTGCGAGAAAAGTAGAATGAAACTGATGAACATAGGGCTCCTCTTACTCAGCCGATTTTCCGGCCCATCATTCTTTGTGAAAAGCATTTGGGCAAGCTGGATTTGCGTTCCGGGCGCATTCGCGCAGGCGGAAACGCTCGTTAACGTCGCAAAATGAGACGACTGACGTACTAGACAAATTTACCTTTCGCCGGGGTCCGCAGCATTGTCTATACTGAGAGGGGGGCCAATCGGTTGAACGTCAATGCTTAGAAAAGAAAATGGATTCTCCCTCATAGAAACCGCTATTGCCCTCTGCGTAGTAGGGCTTTTAGCTTATTCGGCTCTCTCGATATTCCCAGTTTTTAAATCCATCGGCCTCAAGACAAGAGCAGTCGGTTCTTGTCGTGCCTATGTCGACGGAGTCTTTGCTCGCATGGAGAAACTCGGCTCGGTCGGATCCATCGATCCTGTCGTGCCATCGACGATCACGAGCGTTCCGGCCGGGAATACGGTCTATCATCTGACGGCGAACGACATGAGACCAAGCACCTTTGTCGGACAACCGGTCCTTCACTTTCTCGACGCTGATACTCTGACGGAAATCAGAACACCAAGCCTGATCACGGGAACGATTTCCTTTATCAATGGCCTTTATCGTAGGTACCCGGATGTTTGTGCCGGAACCCAAATCGGTTACACCGAAATTGCAGCGACGCCCAATCATCTTTTTCCGGTTCCTCCGTCTGACATGCAAAACGGCTTTCTGGGCTCTATCCGGGTTCAACCCTATAGCCTCATTGAGGGCAATGTCGTCGCTTGTAGTGAAAACGGCTTTGCTGCCGGCGGCACTGTCCCTGCACCTCGAGGAAAGTTCGCAGGCGACATCGCCACGCAGTCCTTTAGCGAGGCGGAAGAGCAAGGGATCGCTCGACACAAGCACGCTGCGGATGGAACTGCAGAGAGCAGAAACAATATTGGATTCTCGGTGACCATCGGAGCGAAATTCAAAGAAGGCGCTGACGAAAAGTCATGCGAAGAGACGCGGAGTTTTTCTTATCCGGCAGATTTCTATGCGCCAGCGACTCCCGAGATGCCATCGGCAGTGCGAGACGATCTTGCTGAGCCATTCGATATGGGTAAGACTACAGCGCGAGAAGTGCAAATCACGTTCGGCTACGTGGGCGCGGCCGGAACAGCTCTTATGTGCCGAGACTATTCGACCGTTTTCGCGCCGCCGCCAACCGGAAAAGCCTATCCCGCTTCTTTGATTCCTGCACCGTTGAGTACAAAGTGGTTGCCCTGTGACAAAGTCACGGCGTGCGGCAAAGCCCCCAGCTCGGCAACGATTGAGTCGGGCAGTACCGGAAAGAACTATCGACTTGTTTCAAGTTATCTGAACTCGCTGCCACTTGGCTGCCGAGTTCAGATTGAAGTCGTTGCGGTCAATGTCGCCGGCAATCTTTCAACCAAAATCGACTTCGCGTACGACATTGAAGATGCTGTGCCGGCTCCTCCGGGCCCACCGCCAGCGCCTACCGCAGCTCCGCCCCCAACACCAGCGCCAACGGCTGAGCCGCCACCGATGCCGACAGTCGCTCCGCCTCCAACACCGGTACCCACACCTCCGCCACCAGCGCCAACGCCGATCGTTGTTGTGCCGCCGTCTTGTTTGCCGGGAGGCACGATGATGCCGCACCCAAGTGGAGCTTCTTGCTGCAATGGAACCTTCACGATTCCTGGAGTTGGCTGCGGTGCCGAGGGATGGCATTGCGAAGGAATGAATTGTTGGTATTGCGATGGAAGTGTTGCGCCAGATTCGGTTTACTGCGCTTTCTAAACAAATTGGATGATTCGAATGCGGCTAACATATCTAAAATCACAATCCGGTCTAACCCTGATTGAAGTCACGGTAGCAGCTGGCGTGGCCGGAGTTCTGGCATTGATCGCGGCACAGCTGATCTTGATGGTGAACCGAGCGCAGACTCATGCAAATGAAACGATGGCGTTCGACGAGGATCTCGCGCGTTTACAATATCAGCTGGAGCGGCCATTTCGCTTTGCTGTCAATGCGAAGTCCGTTCCGCTAGGGGCAAACATTAACGCTTCCACACTCGTCGGCACAAACGAAGGTCGTATTCGCACGACGTTTGACTCTGGAGCTTACGGCATCGACGGCCGCGTTCGACTTCTCGCTATTTTTTATCGAGAGAACCAAGGTGCCATGACTTCGCCGACAAATTCTTCTCTCAAACCAACGGCCGTCTATTTTCAACAGCCGACGCCGAATACCTACGGAATGCTCTACGTCGACAATGGGAACGGGGTGGCGCTCTCTCCGGATCTTGGCGACGTCACATACGGAAAGCTGACTCGACTGATTTTCAGCAACCCTCAAGAGAGTTCCACAGGCCACGTCACGTCGTTTGAAGTCGAAGCGTGGCTTCGATATCCGACGAATGCGAAGAATGATTCGCAGACTCAGGTGATCTGGTGTCCACCGCAAATGATGGGCGTCAATTCTGCGTGTCCGACGGGTTCCACTACGCGCCCATACAAAGACATTCAGCGGAAATTCACGATTCTTCTTCCCAACAATTCTGATTCAAATGATTTTTCCGAGCTCTTGTTCGGTAGAGTCTATTTTTTGCGCTGAGAGGTGTAAGATGAAAAGTCGAAGCAGTGAAAGTGGCTCGAGTCTTTTGATCGTTCTCATTGCATTGGGAGTATTCTCTTTCATCATTAGTGGCTTGATGAGTCGCTATGAGTCTGTCAGCGCACAGGCTGGGCAATACAGGCTTGCGCGAGAGAATGAGCGGGTGAGAGATGAACTCTCAAAAATCGTGCTTCGGGCTTACGAGCGTCAACAGCAAGCGAATTTCCAATCCAAAAGCTTAGATTGCTTTAGGGGCACAGGGGTTAGCGGCAGTCAGGCTTCTACAATCTATGATCAGATGTGTTTTCCAGAACAGAATGGAAACTGTGTTGAGTCGATCTACCAGACGTCGATTTGTCTGAATCTCAGTGGATCTGCTGCTTCTCGAGTTGTTGCGAAAAACGACTCAATCATTCAAATTCTTGATACGACGACACGCCTGAAGCCTCGATCATTTTTCGATCGAATCATGTCGGTCGCGAGTGCGCAGAATAACGATCCTTATCAGCCGAATCCGATAATCGGTTGGAGCGGCGCCAATGCGTTCGATGACATCGATTGCTCAGGCGCTTCGCCGCCGAGTATCTGCAAGTCTTGCGGAACCCCAGGCTCTCGTTTTCTTTGCTTCGAGATGCGATACTGTCCAGCCAATACCGTTAACTGCGATGAAAGCAGTATGCTGAAATCTGGATTAATGATTCAAAAAGCGAACTGACGATGGGCGTGGCTATTGTGCGGCCTCGTACAAGTTAACACGGCCGTCGCAAATAGCTTTCTTGCTCAGCACGGTGACTGGGTCACATGTTTCCATGATTCGCTTTTTGATTGCTTCAGGTGTTGCTGAGGGATCTTTGGCCAATAGCCAAGACGCGATTCCGACAACATGAGGGGTCGCCATCGACGTGCCGTTGTAGCTTTCAATCGCCGATGTCGAAACCGGTTCTTCGTTCACGATGGAAAAGCCACTGACCTGCATCTGCGCGTTTCTATACTCAGGATGTCCCGCCATCTTCGAGAAGCTGACAGAGAATCCCGAAAAAATTTGATCCCAGGCCGTCGTTCCAGCGTAGAAGAACACTGGTTTTGAAATATCGATTTCTACATCGGTCCATCCGGTTGAAGACTTGCGTAAGTATTTTGCCGGAAGCATCCAAACAAGATTGCCTCCCGCGATCGGTGAGCCAGTCACCTCTTGATCCCAATCGATCGATGGAAAGCTATATTTCGCCGTCGTTATGACCGAGTACCGTTTTTCTTGATCAGATTTGAGGCTCTTTAGGTACTTGATATCAAAAAAGTCGTAACGCTCCGATGGTGAGTACTCTTTCGGAGTTCGGAAGTTCAAACATTTTCCTGCAGCACCGTCACAGCTTGTGAAGGTCCATGTTGGCCCTTCGTAGGTTTTGCTTGTTTGTTCGGTCTTCCAGTCTGCGTCGACTGTATCGTTCATCGCTAGGCTGAAGACCTTTTGGCGATTTTTGAAAGTCACATGAACGACCGAGCTCAAAATGTCGGCCCCGGGTGCAAACACATCGACAGACTTCGTGCCAAAGTTAGAGAACCACGCCGGCTGATCGTTGCGATCACTTGCACCAACAGAAACGATATTCGGCAAATCATAGTTGGCCGGGTAGTACGGCTTCACATCGGTATCACGACCGTCATTGCCAGCGGCTGCGACAAATAAAATACCTGCTTGCTGAACTTTTTGAAGTGCTTCGAATTGAGCAGGATCGTATTGGTTTGAACCATAGCTCGCGTTGATGATTTTTACTTTTGCTTTGATCGCAGCATCCAGAGCCTTCAAAAGAGAGCTCGTCGTTGCAAAGCCATACATCGTGAAGGCTTTCAGAATAACAAATTCCGCGTTGGGATTCACGCCGAGGATTCGTGAGGTCGCTGCGTGGGATGCACCGATGATTCCGGCAACGTGTGTTCCGTGGCCGTTGTAGTCTTGAATATTACCGTTTGATCCAACGAAGTTATAGCTGCGATTAAGATCGATGCGGCCCGCGAACTCTTTGCTTTGCAGATCAATTCCCGAGTCGATAATAGCGATTCGGATTTTTCTCTCCGCACCGGGAATTTTCGCTAAGTACTTCCAGCCATTGAGAGCTCGGATGTCGGCGCCAGTCGCTGGATTGTCTAGGGCCCATTGAGGATTGGCGGGAGCGCTGTCGACTCGGCTTGTGAAATTCGGTTGAACGGTCCGAGCTCCCACTTGAAAGAGGCGAGATCGAGCAAACTTAGCCTCAGCTTTTTGTTCACCTTGAATCAAATGAAAGCCGAAAGGCAGCTCTTCGACGTACTTGAAACCACCGTGTTCGACGGATTGTCGAAATTCAGTAACGCCTTTATCGGTCGTCACAATGAACTGACCGTTCAAGTATTCCGGGAGTTCTGGAGTTCCGAGTTTTGAGAGAGCGACGTTTGGCGAAATGCTCGCAATACAAATGCACAAACAAAAAAGTTTCAACAGTCTCATCTCAGTCCCCCGATGCGTAAACAATACTAATTACTGACCCCTGATATCTGGCAAGAGTTAACGCGGACCATGGTCTGGTTTTGACGCTCAAATTTTAGCTAGCGACGTCGTATTGCTTGGGCTCCCTCTTTGGATTCGGCACACTGGTGCTAAGAGGTGAAAGATGCGCGTCTTAGTTCTTGGTTTGACTGCTTTGGTCACTATTTCTGCATGTACTTCGAATTCAGTAAAAGACGAATTGGGAAATCGGGGAGTCGCTGGAACCTATGATGTGCCATCAGCTGACGCTCTCTTTCTTCGTGGAAAGTACTTGTACAAGAGCACCGCACAGCTCACCGAAAAGCATTACGGAGAAGAACTCGATCTTTCGCAGCGTCGCCCGGTTGTAAACCTCTCGGGAACATTGTTTTATGCAAAATACGGCGACGGTCGATCAACTCTCATTGCCAACCTCTTTCATGATGGAAAATTCTGGATCGCTCGAGTTCCGAACGAGGGTGTAAAGAATGTGTATTTCATCCTTTCGTATTTCCCTCCGAAAATTCTCGGACAATACGTAGCTGCACACTCGCTTCTTCGTTTTGAAATGGATGATGCTCGCCCGGTTGAGCTCGTTGCTGAAATGCCCGACGAAGCAGAGCTTGCAAAGCTTCAGTCGCTTAGCCCAAGTGAGGCTTTCAAGCGCCTTCCGAATGCATTAGAAGATTCAGCGCATCGTCTAAAAAACATCGCGATTTCGGCTGAAGCGCAGTGGACAAAAAATGATCGTTACAAGAGTTATGATCTTAAGCGCGGACTGCTGAACGCATACATTCAAGTCGTTCGCGTTGTATCGATGGAAGAACGATTCCGTAACTTCTTCGACAACGGAAGACCGGTTAACCAAATCAAGCTCGAGACTGACAAGCCACTCTCTCCAATTCTTACCGAGGGTCTTGCTCTTAGTCAGCGTGATGGACTCACGAAGGTGTACAACACGCTTCAATACAACTGCACAACGCTCGCTTTTGATATCGTCGAACTTGGTTTGAAAGCAAAAGATCCACGCGTAGGCGAAATTCGCAAGTACATGCAAAAGCGAGTTCCAATTCTCTCGCCAGCGAAGCTGAAGGGCTACGGCGGTGAAACAGAAGTGGTTCCGATGCAGATGGACTCATCGCTCGCAGCGGAAGCTCTTGCGGCTTTGAAGGATCAAGTGATTGTGCCGAAGCGCCCACTTTGCCCAGCTGATTTCAATGCTGAACAATGCTCGAGCATTAAACAAGCGGTGAATGTCGTTAAGGGTGTGTTCCCGTCGGAAGCTCTTCCGGAGAATTGAACGTTTGAAGCGCGGTGATGATGTCGTTTGATAAGACGAAATCGATGCCGCGACCATAAAGTGTGCGGATCGCCTTCGTGTCATCCGCGCAGCAATAGTTTGTAATCAATCCCGCCTTCTTCGCTTTCGCAACATCTTTGGCTTTCGGAAGCGAAAGCAGATCGACAAACTGAACGGCATCAGCGCCTGACTTGATCGCGTTCGTGACGTACCAAGAATTCAAAATCGCTCGATCCATATTGATCGTTTTTAACCGTGGGTCCAACTTGCGAAGTGGTTCGACATTGTCGCCATCGCAGCCAATCAGTGCTGAATCTTGAAATCCATAGGCGATCACCTGCTGAGCGATCTTCATGACGGCGCTATCGTCTTTCACGTGAACGTCGAGCCAAATATTCTTCGGCATGATCTCGAGAACTTCAGCCAACGTCGGTACTCGTTCGCCAGCAAACCGAGAATGTTTCCAAGAACCAGCATCGAGAGCTTTGATCTGTGCGAGAGTCATCTTCGCCAATTTGCCGCTTCCATCTGTCGTGCGATCGACAGTGGCATCATGCATGAGAACAAGATGGCCGTCGCTTGTCTGGCGAACATCGAACTCAACGCCATGGGCTCCCATTTCAACAGCGGCTCGAAGGGAGCTGAGGGTATTTTCGGGATGAGTGAGCGCTGAGCCTCGATGCCCAAAGACACCGCGAGCAGGCAAAGATTCGTCAAAGGCTGAAGCGAGTTGAGAGAACGCGATGATCGAACAGAGTAAGAGCGATTTCATGACCAAAATGTCCCCTTAGGACAATGGTCCCGAGAATTGTTAGGGTCGTCAAGGGGTCGAAGCTGGCTTCTGCGGCGAAAGTAGTCTCTTCGCTTCTTCAAGCACTTCGGATTCGTCGCCTTTTAAACCTTTCGGTTGGAACACCTCAGGCTTCTCACCTTGAGCTTGAAGCTTGGCCTTCAAGTCATCAATATGTATGGCGCCAATGATGATCGCGGTTGGATGGGGAGCGGTCTTTACAGCGGTTGCAAACGAAGCATTTCTTTCGGCGGTGAGGAGCTCGAAATCCGCTATTTTGTTTTTCAAAGACTGATCAAGGGCCGCAGTGATCTCGGCATCGGTTGCGTTCTTCGGAAGTTTTAAAAGTGTTCGAACAGAACGGAGGTATTCAGCTTTTCGTGTTGGATCATTTTTGAATTCTTCGATTCGAATGCGAAAGCCGAAAAGGCCCCGTAGGTCTGACAAAACCAAAAGCTGTTTTTTGACGAGCGCTAGATTGTCGCCGCAGATGACGGCGAGGCGAGGTCCATATTC
>DATLHP010000075.1:0-5200 GCA_035539835.1 Bdellovibrionales bacterium | reverse complement strand
GCTTCGTTTGGCGCTGGCTGGGAAAAGAACGACGATGCCGTTTGTGGAGCGATTCCGCAAACAGTCACTTGATCGCACGGAACCCAAGGCGAATTCGCTGGTGCGGATGGAGCGCCATTCATCGTTGCGCCGGCGACCGTTAGTGTTCCGCCTTTTCCTTTTCCGGGACAGTAATTTGGGTTGAGCTGTTCAGAACGATCGCGGCACATGAAAACGGTACCGGGATCGAGTGGCTGCCCTGGGTCAGTTGGGCTTGATGGATTTTTGAAACCGATTTCGAGAATCAGCTTCGCATCGGCATTGGCTTGTGCATCTTGTTTCTTAATGCGGGACGGACCAAACGCATCCGGAGGCTCAACAGAACCAGCGGGTAGGCCTTTTCCGATGGCATTCAAGATCACACTCGGTGATTGGGGGCGCGAGTCGACTGGGTATTGAAAGTCTTGCGTGACTCCGCAGTTCTTCGTTGCGCCCGAGAATTCATCGTACTGACCGCGAATCGTTACGCGAAAACCGATATCGGAGCGCGTGCTGAAATCCGGTTGAAAGCCGATGATTTGATTCGGAGAAATCGCCGTGTGTTTGCCTGTCATTTGTCCGGCGCCATCAATCATCACCGGCTGGGGTCTCGGATAGTAGGTCGAGCAGGCGACGAGGCCGCCCGTTTTCAAATCGATCGGTTCGATCTGAATCGTCGAATCGAAATTTTTAAGCAAAAGCGGGTCGGGCTGAAATGCCGGAACCTTTTGCGGAATCGAACTCATCAAGATCGGTCCGTTACAAATTCCCGGTACGCCATTGTAAAGTGAAGTGATGAGCGCCATCGTTCCGCGCTGCAAGTGGACAGTGTCGAGAATGTAATTGCCTGGCGTTCCCGGCAGAAGCTGGGTCGACGTGATTGGATGTTTTCCGGCTGCAGTATTGATGTTCAGTCGCAGACTGTCATCGAGCCACGGATCAGAAAACGGAAGGGCGTTCGAAGCCTTGCCCGCGCCGACGGGAGGGAAGGCGCCTTTGACGTCGACGAGAAGCGGGCCGCCTGTTGGGTTTTGCGTTCGCCAAGGCATTGCGATCGCAACCGAGCTCGCTCGCTCGAATATCGCCATCTGGCTTTCAACCGCGGTCTTGCACGCCGAACCTTTTGTGAGACCGCGGATGACACCGACTTGTGAAGTGAAGAAGGCACCCGAAGCGGCGGCAGCGAGTACGATGATAACAAGTGAGGCGAGAATTTCGACGAGCGTTGCTCCTCGAGAATTGCGAATCCAATCTGTAACCCAACCAGCGCGCCGCCTACGCATCGAAAAAACGTCCTTTTCTGGTCTTATTTTTCATCTCAATTATAAGCGTTTGAGCGCCTAAGAGTGAGAAACCTTTGAGGAAATGTCTCCTGATGAGACGTAGGTCGAGTGCGGTCTGGACGGCGACGAATGGAAGCGCTCTCTGCTAAACTCAGCGTATGTCAAAGATTGGTTCAGACGGAAAAAGTTCCTCAGAGACGCTCGAAGGCTTGAAGTCGCTCTATGCGCAACGCGAGCGCGATGCGGAGTCGAAACATCGCACGGATATCTCAGAGCTCCAGAAGACTCATCAAACCGAGATTGAACGCATGAAACAAGAGTCGAATACACGCATCAAGGCGATGCAAGAAGAGACGAGTCAGAAACTCAGTCAGCGCGATCTACAAAATCAAAAAGAGATCGATGCCATGCGCGCCGTTTTTCAAAAGCGCGCAACAGAAGCAAAAAAAACGACTTGAAGATTACTTCAGCGGGATGAGGGCTTCGACCTGAGCCTCATCTTTCACGCCCATTCCCATGTAACGAACTTTGCCGACATCATAGTCTGAAATATTGATCGGAAATTTCACGAGCACATTGCTGCCTTGAATTTCGTAAGTGCCTGACACGGCCTTCTTCTTTCCGCGCACTTCAAGTTCGGCCGTTCCTTTTCCGTCTTTGCCTTTTGCGTTCGTGATGATCGCATTTGGAAACTTAGAAACTTCAAGGTGCTTGTTTTTCATGTGGTCATCGCGAAGACCCATTCCGGTTTTCAACTGCGAAAGGGGAATTTCGATTTTGTCTGAGCTGATCGATCCATCAGCGTTTTTTGTGATCGCGCCTTTTACTTGCGAACCTTTTGCGTGAAAAACCTGGCCAGTGGGTGTGATCTTGAGCGCGACATCCACAGACGCAGCGAGTGCGCTTGATGCGATGAGGGCTGTTGAAACGAGAGACGCATTCACGAAGTGACGGATGAGTTTCATGTGCCTTTGACCTTTTGATGTGAGTGAGCGGAGTTAAAATTCCTCTCATTCGATCTTCGCGCTGTCTGAGGAAGTGCGCAAATTTCACACTGGAATACCGGATCTAAGTGGGTAGGAATGAGTCAAAATGATACGGTTTTGAGGGTTTAGACACATATCGGCAGAATTGTTTGGCGCGCCCTGCGTCAGAGCTTCGCGAGACACCCAGAACTCGTATAGGACACAGCCTCACCTTTCGGAGGCTAACAATGTTCAAGTTCATGGCTCGTAACACCGCTCTCGTATTAATCGCGACGTTTGCACTCACTCAAACAGCATTCGCTGAAACAGATGTCACCGCGGCGGAGCTCGCGACTTACGAAGACACTCTCGCTGATATCCTCACAACAGAGGAACTCGCTGCTGACGTCGGCGTACCAGAGAGCCCAGAAGTCGGCTTCGCTTTCACGGATCGTTTGACGATCAATGTCGACAAAGCTGAGCGCGGAATGTCTCCGACAGCGCAAACTATGCAAGTTTACCTTGACGGCCAAATGATTCTGAACTTCTTCGTTTCAACGGGCCGCGAAAAAGCTGAGACAGCAAAATCAGGAAAGCGCACATTCACGACAACTCCTCCGGGAACTTTCCGAATCCAGTGGAGAAGCAAGAACCACGTTTCTTCGGTTTGGAATGCGCCAATGCCTTACGCTCAATTCTTCAACGGCGGTATCGCGATCCACGCGACAACTCCAAGCCACTACGACGAACTCGGTTCACGCGCTTCGGGCGGCTGCGTTCGCTTGCATCTCGATGCAGCGAAAGAGATGTGGAATCTCGTGAGCGAAGTCGGCACAGACAACGTCTTGATCAACGTGATCGATCGTTCAATCTAAGAAACGTATTCTCATCGCAGACTATGAAAGGCGCTCCAAAGGGGCGCCTTTTCTTTTTTAAGACGCCGTGAAGGGTGCGGTCTTTGCAACCTTTCTTCTTTGAGCGTTGAGTTTCCTGTCGGGCGTCTTTAAGTGACTACACTTTTGACAGTGGTCCGCGGATTCGAGCTCTGTGAGGAGAACGGTATGATTCGCACGATTCAAGACTGGGTTATCAAGCAATGGAATCAAATGACTCTTCCGTGGCAGATCGCTTACGGCGTTACAGCTTGGATCTTGTTGTTTATCCTCATTCACGGCACATGGACTTTGAGAGCCAACCACCAACGCATGTTCGCGTACTCAGTTGCGAAAAAGATCGCGATTCAAGGAATCACGGCTCGCGCTAAGAGCGATGTTTTGTATCTCGAAGGCACCGGCACAAAAGAACAAAAGGCATTCGCAGAAAAAATGGCAGAGCTCATGATCGAAAAGCACTCGGCAAAAGCGATCAATCCACCGACAGAAATCAAAAACAACATCAAGGTTCGACGTCCAACCATCATCCAAGCCGCGAAACCAAAACCACAGAGCTACACGACACTGGCGGCCCGCGAGCGCCAGCAAAAGTCGAAGACCCGCTGACGTTCACATGAAACTTCAGGTGTTTCCGGGAACTTTCAGTGTATGCAAGCTGAGCTCGGGCGTCGCGTTGCCTGCTTGGGTCGCAAAGTCTGGATTTTTCGCGATCACAAACACGTCAGAAGAACTCTCGATTGTTTGCGAGCAATCCCTCGTACCAAATGATGTGAAACAAGAAACTGATTGGCATGTCATTAAAGTCGAAGGTCCACTCGATTTCGGTTTAACAGGTATTCTTGCATCCATTGCGAATCCGTTGGCCCAAGCAAAGATCAGCATCTTTGCCATCTCAACATTCGATACCGACTACATTCTGGTAAAAGCCACGAACCTCGAGCCGGCTCGTATCGCCTTAGAAAATGCGGGCTTTGTTTTTCAGAGCTGATGGCCTAGTGATAGGCGACAACAGGCGCTCGCAAAAACGACTGCATCTTGTTGCTGCCGTAACTCCTGATTGCATGCCGCTGATTGCACGATCGGCAAAGTAGGCGAAGGTTCTCAAGATCCGACATCCCACCCATCGCAAATGGCACAACATGATCAATTTCTGTTGCACGGCCTGACCCGCAGTTCTGACATCGACCCTGATCACGCATATAGACCGCGTGTCTGACTGTCGCGGGGGCATATCGACTAGGTTTCTCTTCGCTTTCTAGCGAAGGCGTTTCTTGGTTCAGTACTGGCTTCACCTCGTCCGGACGAGGTGATTGTGAAGGCTCAGTTTGTTGACGCTCTTTCTTCGCCTGGCCTCGTTTCGCTTTCTCTAACGGATCCCATCGCGGTAGGCACTCATCTGCCATTGCATTGACCAAGTCTCGAAGCGACATATTCGGATTTGAGCGAGCCTTTAGTTCAAAGAGTCTTTTCAGTTTTGGCTCAAGCTCGTCATTGTCTGAGAAAAACGTACGTTCAGTACCTGTCATTTCAAGATCAAAGCTGGGCTCTAAGAAGGATTCTTTCTCTAAGACTCGCTTTGCTTCCTTCTTCGAACGATTTTCTAGTTTCTCTAGGACCTCGATCTTTTCTTTACGACTCCGCTGAATCGATGCCTTTTTCTCTTTTCTGAACATCGCTCGCGCGGAATTGAGATTGGTCAGACTTAAAGCGCCACTTTCAATCTTCTCTTCGATCTCAGGGAGCTCTTTTAGTAAGCGCATTGCGCTGATTCGGCTATTGGCCTCAGGCTCTGAATAGCCATGCACCTTCATTGCAAATTCAAAAAGCGAAGAGCACTTGTGCTTTGAATGCAATCTTCGTCTCTCGACCTCACGTAGATAATGAAGAACACCGCTGAGCGATTCACGCTCTGCTCGAACAAAACCCGAGAGACCTTTTTCGACTTCGTCATCGCTTAGGTGAGCTAGATTCATCAGTGTTTTCCCCATGAAAAAGAATCGAAAATGTTTACCATGAAAACGCGATTTCTCCTATGAGAAAA
>DATLHP010000074.1:0-5526 GCA_035539835.1 Bdellovibrionales bacterium | reverse complement strand
ACCGCAGCCAATGGAGTCGAAGGAATTGAAAGAGCCGAGGCTGATCACTACGACTTAGTATTGATGGATATCCAAATGCCCGTTCTTGACGGCTATGGGGCTACCACACGACTGCGACAGAACGGCTACGCGGCTCCGATCACTGCACTGACGGCGCATGCATTGAAAGAAGAGAGAGATCGATGTTTCAGGATGGGGTTTACTGGATTTCTCACGAAACCAATCAATAAAAATGCCATTCTTCAAGAAGCCGCAAAATACATTCCTCATCCAGCGACATAGTCACGTCAGGGTAAAGTAGAACGTCGCACCCTTTCCAACTTCTCCGAGGGCCCAAGCGTTTCCTCCATGTCGGCGAATGATTCTCAACACAGTCGCAAGACCAACTCCCGTGCCTGGGAATTCAGAAGCCGTGTGAAGTCGCTGAAACGCACCAAAGAGTTTTTTGGAGTACTCCATATTGAAACCTGCTCCATTGTCTTTGACGAAAAAGACTCGATGCCCGTCCTTAGAGGTTTCACCAAATTCGATGACCGCCCGCTCTTTTTTTGATGTGTACTTCCATGCATTCTCGAGAAGATTCGTTAATACAACCCGAATGAGAGAAGGATCGGCATTAGCAACGATCCCGTCTTGAATCTTGATTTCGACGTGGCGCTGAGTTTCATGCTCCATAAGCGCGTTCAAGATATCATGACTGATCTGGCTCAAATCGACTGACGCCAGCTTCATCTCAGCTCGCGAGAGTCTCGACAGATTGAGGAGGTCGTCGATCAGTTTTCCCATCGTTTGGCTGGCTGTCCGAATACGATCCAAATAACGTTTTGCATCGGGTTCGAGCTTTTCTCCATAGTCTTCGAGGAGAGCGTGACTAAAACCATCAAGAGCGCGCAACGGTGAGCGCAAATCGTGGGATACCGAATAGCTAAATGCTTCAAGTTCTCGATTCGCATTCGCAAGAGCAACATTTCTCGCGTGAATCGCCTCTTCGTTTCGTTTTCGTTCGGTGATATCTGCGATGACAACGACGTAGCCGGTTGTTTGTTGCTTCTTATCCCCAATCGGGCTGATGGAAACCGCGACCGGAATTTTCTTTCGGCCTTTCGTTTCGATCTGCGCTTCGTGATCTCTGATATCGCCATGAAATGATAGGCCATCCGGGAAGAACATCACGAGAGTTTTGCCGGATATTTCATCGAGCGTATAACCCAGAGTTTCAAAAATTCTTCTGTTACCGCCGCGAATGAATCCGTCTATATCCAGAAAGATGACTGTATCTCGCATCGAATCGATAACATCGACAACAAAGTCTCGAGAGACTGTCGTATCCCGAAGAGACTCTGTCATCTGTCTGAAGGCCTGCGCAAGAACATTGATCTCGTCCGCCCCGGCCGCATGAGGGGCAAATGAAAAATTGCCTGATCCAACGAGTTTTGTTGCGTCGATGAGTTGCTGAATCGAATGGTGAATTTGCTTCGTCATTGTGAAGCCAATCAAAAGAATCAAACTGACGAATATGATCGCCAAAATCGCGCCGACGGTCATGGGTCGAAATCGATTTCTACTGAGTTCATTGAACACACGGTTGGCGTCACCACTGGCTTGAATTTGCGCTTTACTTAAGGCATCGACGGTCTCAATCAGATACTGACGTGCCAAAAGCAGCTGAGTTTCAGCATCCTCTGCGCTTCCGTGATTGATCAACCAACGAAAATCATCAAACGACTTCCATGCAGCGGTT
Source organism: Bdellovibrionales bacterium (assembly GCA_035539835.1). Taxonomy (GTDB): domain Bacteria; phylum Bdellovibrionota; class Bdellovibrionia; order Bdellovibrionales; family JAMPXM01; genus DATLHP01. The sequence continues at coordinate 3,785 of DATLHP010000074.1, read as the reverse complement.
GTAAACTTCGCTTCCGGCCATGTTTTACGACGCGAGTCCCGAGCTTGAGTAATCAGCAAGTCGGCCTCTCGTGATGTCGCTAGAATCGTTTGTCGTGCTTCAGCATCGAGTGTCCTGAAGTCGCCTTTCACGATGGTATCGCGAAGAACCACGACAGCTTCCCTTGCCTGGCGCATGGATTCATTGGCGCGATTGAGTTCATAGAGTTCATTCAAACCATTAAAGAAGGAACGACTTGCGAGGACGAGTGATACGAATTCAAGGACGAAGAACAAAGCAACAATCAACGTTAGCAGACGCAGTCTGCCCGCAATCGATGTACTGAATCTGAAAGGTTTCAAGCCGCCCTTAAACAATCACTTCCCACCCGCATCAACCTGAATCTCTCGCACTGCTTTTCCATCGATAAGACTCCGATCGGTGATGTACCCAATTCCTCCCGGCAAGCTCGCGACGAATTGAACGATGGTGGCCTCTGAGGGCTCGCGCAACGGGGCACTGTCGCCCGAATAAAGTTTCTGCCCGATCCAGTACAGATTGATGTCTTTTTGACTTCGCTTCAGATACTCGCTCTGAAAGCGCTTCAAAGCCGCAGTTCCTTCACCAGCATCGATAAAGCGAACGCTGACTCCGTTTGGCCAAGAACGACGACGTTTAAAGTAGTAATCGCGTAACTCATTGACGCTCAAACTCTTGATCGGGTTCTTCTCGTTAACAATGAACATGAGTTTGTCGGAGCCAAGCGCACTATCGCTCTGGGAAACGATGAAAATCAGTACGCATAGAATGAGCGGGCGCAGCAGTCGAGCACACATTAGAATGCCACCCCCGCCGAAAGATCGATCATGTCGTAGTCTCGATTTTGACCTTCGATCACAGCACGATCGCCGACATAATCATGACGAGTGTAAACAAAACGAAAACGCGTGAAAGGAAACGGTAGCCAGTTGACCCCAGCTCCGTATTCCCATGCGCGAATGGGATCAGGAATGACACCGGTAGGAGTTGTTGTCGTATTCAATCCCTGATCAATATAGTCAGCTACCAAGAACACGATAAATTCATCGTCATTGAACGAATAGAATGGTTCGGCGTAATACGAGAACACATTGACGTCGCCATCGGACGCTCGATTCAACGCCGCCTCCGCAGTGATTCCATAATCATCCATCGCCAACGAAAGATCGACGCCATGAGATTGGTAGCTATCGCCATCCGAGGTTCCGCTTTGAATCGAATAGCCATAAACCAGACGATCAGAACGCGAACCCCATAATCTTGCGCCGACACCAAGTGTGTCAGCGCCACTCGACGGAGTGTGCGTATAAAGATCATACCCTAACCGTCCAGAAGTGATGGCCATCGAACCACGCGCATGGATTCCTCGCCACAATGGATCGACGACACCCACAGGGTCGGCGAATCCCGAAGCACTCAACATTTGAGGGCCGCCCCGACGTCGAAACAAGACAAAATCTCTCTCTTGAAATGCTTCGCCGAACGGAACATAGCCGAGCCCTCCCTGCAGAACGAAGGCATCGCTAAAATAGTATTCTATGTAGCCCTGCACTGGCACAGTGAATACGACCAACGGGCCGAACTCCCGCTGAGACTCGATCGCGCGAGGATTATTGTGCTCATTCTCCAACGCGAATATGAATGTAGATAAAACCTGCGTCGAAAAGCGAAGCCGTTCATTAAACTCAGCGGCGATGTTGATACCAAGAACATTTGCACTCGCGGAGATCTGAGTCTTCGTGTCTGGTCCAGCAATTGCGAAAATTCCAGTCTCGAGAAAACCACCAAACGAAATCGCATCATCTAGAAATGAGCGCACATCATTTTTTCCGGACGTTGACTGGATGAATGCATCATCTGTCTTTTTCTCGAGCTGTTCGATTCGACCTCGAAGTTCTTCGATCTCCGTTTGCGCAACTGCCACGGAACAAGTGAGAAGTATCAACAAAACCTGAGACAAGATTGACATGCGAGCAACTTAGCCGATTCGGTCTCGGCATTCCGTTACTAAACTGAGTAGATATGTTCACTAATATCAGCGGCGAAGAGGCGCAGACTCATTCAACATGAGCCAATAGATCCCGAGTTGACGAACGGCATCCATGAACGCGGAAAAGTCGACAGGCTTTCGTACGTAGCTATTCGCTCCGTGGGCGTAGCCTTCGATCAAATCCTGATCTTCTTTCGACGAGGTCAAAATCACGACGGGAACGAGCTTCGTTATTTCAGACGCCCTGACCTGCGCAAGGACATCGAGTCCACTCAAACGCGGAAGCTTCAGATCAAGCAGCATGACTTGCGGAATTTCTTTTGAATTGCGATGCGAAAACTTGCCTCGTGCAAATAGATAATCGAGTGCTTCTTCGCCGTCGCGAACCACGATCACTTCATTTTTGATATTGTTCTTACGAAGCGCTCGCAAAGTTAGTTCTTCGTCATCGACATTGTCTTCGACCAAAAGGATGGGTCTTTCATCGTGGGCTTTCATCATGCCTACCCTCCCGCGCAATTGAGATTTCAACGTAGCATCGCCCTCAAAGACAGGTCTTCGCGATCCCTTCACGCGGTCTCAAAAGCCAGTCGCCTCGGCAGGCAGACCCTAAGTAGCTGACTTTACATCGATTTATTTGCTTGCGAGTGCGAAAACAGCCCCAATGGGAGCTTGCATTAAGCGACAGGCCTGTGCTATCACCTTGGATTCTCCGAGAAAACTGCGAAGCGCGGTACCTAGCGGGTACTAGCGGCACTAATGAAGGGGCATACGGCCATGGCAAAAAAAGGGAAAGTCAAAATCATCACTCTCGAGTGCACAGAATCGCGCAAAGAAGGCGCTTCTCCTTCGCGTTACACGACGAAGAAAAACACTCAAACACACCCTGAGCGCCTCGAGAAAAAGAAGTACAATCCGAACCTCCGCCGCCACACAGTTCATCGCGAACTGAAGTAATCGGTTACGGCTCGCGAGGCGACGAGTGCCTCGATACAAATAAAAAAGGTCAGCCATCGGCTGACCTTTTTTATTTGCGGACGGGTTTGAAACCTAGAGTCCGGAATCTGACCAGAATCCAGGTATACCCGTTAAAACGGGATACCTGGATTCCGGAATCGTCTTACTGCATGCGGTCCATTGGTGATGGCGTCGCATTGTCCAACAACGGATGCACATCCCCTGTTTGAACCCCATCAGTCTGGGCAGCTTTACTTTTCTTCCGACGATAAAGTGTCCGTCTATTGATTCCGAGGATACGAGCAGCAGCAGTTTTTTTGCCTTTCGTGAAGCTCAAAACGTACTCGATATAACGTTGATTCCATTCAGCCAAGGTCGGCAGCTGATTTCCAGCTGTCGGTTTTGGAAACTGAAGTGGTAGGCCTGCAACCACGAGTTCTTCATTCATAATCATATGCACCCCACTTTCATTGGGTTTTGTCCTATCGAATGAGGGCCAACATAACGTAAGTCAAAGTGAGACACGTAATGTAGATTTCGACAAAAGCCCGAAGGGAAGCGCTGCACGCGTACAAACGAATGTAGTTTGCTACACAGTTCTTAAAAGTGAGTTCCTCCAACGAAAAAGGCCCCTTCCCGAGAGAAGAGGCCTTCAAAGTTCAATGTTCGATTCTTCTAGTGCGGGAGTTCGATCGGAGGAGCCTCTTCCTCTGATCCTGCTGTGACCCCTCCGCCCGTCTGCGGAGAACTGCCACCGCCACCTTGACCGGCTATTGGGCCACCCGGGCGCGGACGAATACCTCTTGAGTCTTTCTCGAGA
>DATLHP010000073.1:0-3790 GCA_035539835.1 Bdellovibrionales bacterium | reverse complement strand
AGCTGCATCAGAGATTTTTCGAGCTCAAGCGACTTTTGTAAAAGAGCTTGGTGACTCATGGTCAATTGCTTCTCGCGCTCCAAAAGTTCTTCTTGAAGTCGACGAGTCGCCTCTTCAGCCGAATAGAATTCAAACGCGCGAGTGATACTCGCAACGAGGTCATCCACTTCCCAAGGCTTTTTGATGTAATCGAAGATGCGCGCCTTGCGCACTGATTCGACGACAAGGTCTTCGTCGCTATAGCCTGTCGCAATGATACGAACGGCATTTGGCAAAATTCGTTTCGCTAGTTCGAGAAACTGAACACCGCTCATACCCGGCATTCTTTGGTCACTGACGATAATCTGCGGACGAATTTGATCGAGTTTTTCTAGTGCGGTCACAGGACTGTCATAAGTATGAACTTTCCAGTCCTCTGGACACGCGGCCTCGAACACCACTAGGTTATGAGGTTCGTCATCGATGTAGAAGATGACCGGCTGGCTCATGCTGCTTGATTCTCCGAGAATGCTTTACATGGAATGCTCATGTAGAAAGTGGTACCGGCACCCGGTTCGCTTTCGACTTTCAGCTCTCCTTTGTGGCGCTGAATTTCTTGGCGAACGATGTGAAGGCCCAATCCCGTGCCACTGCCGACTTCTTTCGTCGTGAAGAATGGTTCAAAGATGCGATCGATCGCTTCTTTCGGAATTCCTTTGCCGGTGTCACGCACAGAAATTCGAACCAGATCATTCTCGCGCTCGCCGTGAATAGTGAGCGTGCCTCCATCAGACATGGCATCAAGCGCGTTCGAGATCAGGTTCATGAAAACTTGGTTGAGACCAACGACACTGCCGAGAACAGTCATGTCGCTAGGAATATCGCACTGAACATTGATACGACCGCGAATGCGATTACGCAGAATTGTCAGCGACGAAGTGACAACCTGAGAAATATTAACGTCGTTATGCTTCGCTTGATTGAGGCCTGTGTAGTTTCGCAAGCTCTTCACGATTTCAAGCGTAAGATTGAGTCCGTCTTTCATGACGCCGAGAAGCTTGTTCATCTTCTCTTGCTCTGGACCTGAAACAGATTTGGCGATCATCGACTCAAGCGGCTTCAATGCACCATTCACGTAGTTGAGCGAGTTATTGATCTCGTGCGCGATTCCCGCAGACAAAGTACCAAGGGATGCCAGTTTCGCAGATTGAATCAATTCGGCTTGCGTCGTCTTTAGTTCGTTCATTGCAGATTTGAGCTCGGTCGTTTTTCGCTCAACTTCTGTCTCTAGATTTTCACGAAGATAGTCACGTTCGAAATAGGTCTCATTCACGCGTTCGTTCACCGAGAGGGCGAGGAACATCACACCGCCCATGAATCCAAATGGAAGCATTGGTGATGAGTGAATGAGCCCCGTGACCGCGAACATCTCGTTAAAAACCGCAAGAACGAAAGAGCCCAAGCTAAGGAACTGAAGCCACGTACTTCGGCTTCGGCCGTTCCGCATCAGTGTTTTTCCGACCGAGAACAGTGGTACCGACAAAACGAAAAGCGTCAGCATGAACGGAAGCGTCGTACCGAATTGCACGAGATCGCCCGAGTTACCAAAAATAATAATGACGATCGCAAACAGAACCGTCCCGATGTAACTCAACGTCACTTTCTTCGAGACCAGTCCTTCGTGCCTGAGCGCATTCACGAGCATACTAATAGAGAACCAAACGCCGATGTCGGCAAGCTTGTGAACGGTCAGCATGCTCCAAGGAATACCCATGAAGCCGGCAACGCAACCGCCGAGATAGAAAGAAGAAAAGAATGATGATGCGCAAACTGAAAGCGTCGTCGGTCGACTGACCTTCCCTGCGAAAATCGTAAACGTGAAAATCGCCATCAAAAGACCGGCGCCAGCGCCGATGATGTGAAACGTTTCTGCGAAGACGTTATAGAGTGGCGTGTGATTCACGAGTTTCGGGAAATACGAAATTCGCGCAAAGTACTTCGTGTATGAATACGCTTTCCAGCTCAGAACGTCGCCGGCTGGAATACTCTTACATGACAAGACCGGCTGACCATAGAATGATCGCATCGTCTGAAAGTTCGGGTCGCCGAACTGCAAAACGGTATTTTGCCCGACACTGATCACGTGACTGCCGTGAATGATGGCCGGAAAAACAATGCTAGATTCTGGATTTTCACGACAATGGCGCAAGAGTTCAGACGACTGCGCTTCAAACGACATGTATTTCGAATTCGTTCCATCCGTCGAAGCAATTTCTTGCCACGGATGAACGACCTGCCAAGACCCGGCGTCTTTCGCGATAGGCTCAACACCAAGAATACCCGAAACAAAGAGCAGCGTCGCCGCTGCCAAGTCTTGCAGATTCATTATGCTGCCTTCGGTTTATCACCTTGTTTTTGCGGTCTGAAGTCGGCTTTTTCCATCGCTGATTCCAAAACGTTCAGCGCGTAATCGAGATCCGACGTCGTATGCGACGCAATGACCGTGAAACGGAAACGAATCTTCGTTCGGCTGACCGCTGGATACGGAACTGGAACGACAAATACGCCTGCGTCCATCAAGTGCTTGTTCATGATTCCAAGCTTTTCTTGATCGCCGATCACAGCTGGCAAAACGGCGCTCTCATGATTTTGACTGATGTCGAAACCCAACGAGCGGAGACCATTCGAGAAGTGCTTAATGTTCGCCTGAAGACTCTGAAGAATCGATTTGTCGCGATTGAAGATTTCAAGCGACTTCAATGTCGCAGCCGCCGTCGATGGCGGAATCGAAACTGAGAACATGTGTGAGCGCGCAAGCCAGTACAACCAATCGGCAACGTCATTGCTCGTAGCGATAAAGCCACCGATACTGCCCGATATCTTTGAGAACGTTCCCATCACGATATCGACTTGATCCAATACGTCGTACTTCTCGCACCCACCGAGGCCCGTGGCGCCGATGACGCCGAAAGAGTGTGCCTCATCGACCATAATGCGTGATTTGTGTTTGCGAGCGACTTTGACGATCTCGTCAAGTGGAGCAACATCTCCATCCATCGAGAAGACACCTTCGGTAACGACCAAAGAACCTGCGTAGTCTTTGCGATGTTCTTCTAAAAGACCATCGAGATGTTGAACGTTGTTGTGCTTGAAGAAGCGACTCGCTCCTTGCGCCATTTTCATACCATCTTGAATCGAAGCGTGTGCGATCATGTCTGAAACGACGAGATCTTGCGCTTGAATCAATCCAGCAATTGTTCCGAGATTGGCAGCGTAGCCAGAGTTGAACAGGATCACTTTTTCTTTGTGGAACATCTGAGCCAAGAGCGCCGAAAGTTGTTCGTGGATGTCAGAGATACCTGTCGTCAACGGCGAGCCGGTTGAACCGAATCCGTACTTATCGATCGCGTCTTTGGCCGCTTTCAAAACTTCCGGATGAGACGAGAAACCAAGATAGTCGTTTGATCCCATGATCAAGTAGTCGTTACGGCCATTCTTGCGCTTTCGCTTCAAGTTCACGCGTGGGCCCATCGACGCCAAACGTACGTTGTTGTTGCCATAGCGATCAGACTTCTCCCAGTCGCGGAAGAAGACGCCGTACTTTTGCGCTTTGCTAAAGAGATCAACGTTGTTTTCGCTGTTCTCTCTGAAGTCAGCGAGTGAGAATTTTTCTGAGTTCAGTTCGTACTCGTACGCGTTGGTTTCATCGCCGATAGTTTCAGTGAGATGGCGGCTCAAGGCTCCATCAACTGGAACGCGTCCGTCGACTGTCGAGAGGCCGACTGCGACTTTGTCACCCGTGGTGTTGAAC
>DATLHP010000072.1:0-4386 GCA_035539835.1 Bdellovibrionales bacterium | reverse complement strand
GGGCTTGAACTTGCTCTCGCGTGTGACTTCATTTTCGCGTCTGACAATGCGAAGTTCGGTCTTCCTGAGTGCACGCTGGGCTTGATGCCTGGCTACGGCGGTACAGTTCGTCTTCCGCGTCGAGTGGGAGTCGGTCTTGCTCGCGAGATGGCGCTCACGGGTTCGATGATCGATGCGGCAGAAGCCTTGCGCATTGGTCTTGTGAATCGCGTTTGCTCGTTCCCAGAACTTCTTGAAACCAGCAAGAAAGTCGCGTCGACCATTGCTTCACGTGCGCCTTTGGCCGTTGCGGCTATCAAAAAGTCTATGTTTGATGGCGCAAGCTTAACTGAAGCCAAAGCGAACGATCTTGAAGCGCGCCTTTTCGGCGAACTCTTTGCGACGAATGATAAAACAGAAGGCGTTCGCGCTTTCCTTGAAAAGCGAAAGCCCGCTTTCACAGGACACTAAGAAATGCACACAGTGAGAAAAAATGAGAAGGACTCAAAAACTTACGCGCCAGTGAATCCAGTTCGGGTTGTCACAGCTGCGAGTCTTTTCGATGGTCATGATGCCAGCATCAACTTGATGCGACGACTGCTTCAGGACATGGGTGCCGAAGTCATTCACCTTGGCCATAACCGTTCGGTTCTCGATGTTGTGAACGCAGTTCTTCAAGAGGGCGCACAGGCTGTCGCGGTCAGCTCTTATCAGGGCGGCCATATGGAGTACTTCAAATACATGAAGGATCTCCTCAACGAAGCCGGCGCTGACTATGTGAAAATTTGGGGTGGTGGTGGCGGCGTCATCATTCACGACGAAAAGAAAGCACTCGAAGACTACGGTATCGCTCAGATATTCCATCCCGAGGATGGTCGTCGCTTGGGTCTCGACGGCATGATCAAAATGATCATCGAAAAGAGTGATTTCAATCTCACTGAAACAGCCGTTAAATCAGGTTTCAAAAAAACAGAACTTTCTCTGCGCAAAGAACTTCCGCAACGTCTTCTTGGTGTTGCTCTCACGGCGATCGAAAAGGGTGAAGCCCTTCCGAAAGACGTCGAAGCTGGTTTAGGCGCATTCAAGCGAAAACACAAATCAGCACCTCTCGTTCTCGGTGTCACCGGAACTGGTGGGGCAGGTAAGTCGTCGCTCGTCGACGAACTCTTGCAGCGCCTATTGAATGCTTATCCTGGAATCAAGATTGGTGTCGTTTGCGTCGATCCGTCGAAGCGTAAAACGGGCGGAGCTCTTCTGGGCGACCGCATTCGTATGAACTCATTGTCGCGTCCAGGCGTTTTCATGCGCTCGGTTGCGAGTCGCGGTGCTGCGAGTGAAATCGCAGCGAGCTTGCCAAAAATTCTCGATTTCATGAAGGGTCTCGATTTCGATCTTTTGATCGCAGAAACATCGGGGATCGGGCAGGCGCAGAACGCGATCACTGATATCAGCGACCTTTCTTTGTACGTCATGACTTCTGAGTTTGGCGCACAATCACAGCTCGAAAAAATCGATATGATCGATTTCGCTGACTTGATCGCGATCAACAAAGCGGATCGCCGCGGATCGCTCGATGCGCTTCGTGATGTTCGCAAACAATATCGTCGTAGCCGCAAGCAATTCACAATGGGTGACGATGAACTTCTTCCGGTTTTCCTCACGCAAGCAGCGCAGTTCAACGATGAAGGTGCGAACAAGCTCCTCTTCCGTCTGAGCGAAGTTTTGAGCGAAAAAGACAGCGAGCGCGCGGATTTCTGGAAGCTCAAGCCTGATTATAGAAATGCGATCAAGGGCGTGACACGAAAAACGATCGTTCCCGCCGAACGTATGAATTATCTCGCTGAAATCACGGCGAGCGTTCGCGGTTATAAGAAGAAGACTGATGAACTCGCAAATTCAGCGAGTCTCTTGGGTTCGCTCGAATCTCTAAAGGCGGACCCTCGCGCCAAAGCTTTGATGAACGATTCAGATAAACTTTCAAAAGAGTTGCGCGCTGAGATCGGCGAAGACAGTTTTAACAAGCTGATGGGCTGGCAGAAGATGATCGAAGCTTATGCCGGCGACGAGTACGTTTATCACGTGCGCGGAAAAGAAATTCGCCAGCAGCTGGTCAAAGAATCGCTTTCTGGAACGAAGATTCGCCGGGTTGTTACTCCGAAACTGACGGATTGGGGTGACCGCCTTAAGTTCGTGCGTCTCGAGAACGTTCCGGGTGAATTCCCGTACACAGCGGGTGTATTTCCTCTCAAGCGCGAAAACGAGGATCCAACTCGTATGTTCGCCGGCGAAGGCACACCAGAGCGTACGAATAAACGTTTCCATTATCTTTCAAAAGGTCAGCCAGCAAAGCGCCTTTCGACAGCGTTCGATTCGGTAACACTCTATGGTCAGGATCCAGATCAGCGTCCTGATATCTACGGAAAAGTCGGTGAGAGCGGAGTCTCGATCTGTACTCTCGACGATATGAAGAAGCTCTACGACGGTTTTGATCTCTGTGCGCCGAATACTTCGGTGTCGATGACGATCAATGGTCCGGCACCGATGATTTTGGCGTTCTTTATGAACACCGCGATCGACCAGCAGACCGAAAAGAAAGAAAAAGAACTCGGTCGCAAGCTGAACGCTGAAGAAGCGAAGGCTTTGAAGATCGAGACGATTCAAACCGTTCGCGGCACAGTTCAGGCCGACATCTTGAAAGAAGACCAAGGTCAAAACACCTGCATCTTCTCAATCGACTTCGCCCTTAAGATGATGGGCGATATTCAAGAGTACTTCGTGAAAAACCAGGTCCGAAACTTCTATTCGGTTTCGATCTCGGGCTATCACATCGCCGAAGCTGGTGCGAATCCGATCTCGCAATTGGCGTTCACACTTTCGAATGCATTTACATTCGTTGAATACTATTTGGCTCGAGGCTTGAAGATTGATGAGTTCGCACCGAACCTCTCGTTCTTCTTCTCGAATGGTTTGGATCCGGAGTATTCGGTCATTGGTCGCGTCGCTCGCCGAATCTGGGCGATTGCGATTCGCGATCTTTATAAAGGTGCTGAACGCTCGCAGAAGCTGAAATATCATATTCAAACGAGCGGTCGTTCACTTCATGCGCAAGAGATCGATTTCAACGACATTCGCACGACGCTTCAGGCGTTGATCGCGATTTATGATAACTGCAACTCGCTTCACACGAACGCTTACGACGAAGCGATCACGACTCCGACAGAAGAGAGTGTTCGTCGTGCGATGGCAATTCAGATGATCATCAATAAAGAGTTCGGCATGGCGAAGAACGAAAACCCAATGCAGGGTTCGTACTTCATGGAAGAACTCACAGATCTCGTCGAAGAAGCCGTTCTCGAAGAATTCTTGCGTATCAACGAACGCGGCGGTGTTTTGGGTTCAATGGAAACTCAATACCAGCGTGGAAAGATCCAAGAAGAGTCGATGCTTTATGAGCACCTGAAGCATTCAGGTGAACTCCCGATCGTCGGCGTAAACACGTTCATCGATCCAAAGACAATGGCTCAAGACTACATTCCGCCGAAGATCGAACTCGCACGGGCATCGAACGAAGAAAAATCAGCTCAGTTGAACAATGTCGAGGCCTATCACAAGGCTCATGCAAAAGATGCCGAGCGCGAACTCGCAAACCTCAAACGAGCAGCCCTCGCCGGTGAGAACGTCTTTGAAGCGTTGATGAGCGCGGCAAGACACTGCTCGCTTTTCCAAATGTCACAAGCACTGTATGAAGTCGGCGGCCAATATCGCCGTAATCTGTAAGGACGGATATGAAACACACCGGTGGATGCCATTGCGGTAAAGTTAGATTCGAAGTCGAAATGAACGTAGAGAATGCGATTTCGTGCAACTGTTCGATCTGTGCGAAGCGCGGAAGTCTTCTCGATTTCGTTCCTGAGTCGCAATTCAGGCTTCTATCCGGTGAGTCGGATCTCAGCGATTATCTATTCAATAAAAAAGTCGTCCACCATCTCTTCTGTAAAACGTGCGGTATTCTTTCATTCGGAAAAGGAACTGCACCTGACGGGTCGAAAATGGTCGCAATCAACGTGAGATCGCTCGATGGAATTGATCTCACGAAACTCAAGATTCAAAACTACGACGGCCGAAACCACTAAGCCTCTACTCGATTGCCGCAACGCAACTGCCTGCTTTACGACTAGCGTAACCGAGGTTGATGAGTTCGCGGTAAAGCTCGTCCGGTGAAATGCCGGGTTTGCCTTCGCTTGGGTGTGGTGTCTTCAGTTTTTCCCAATACGGACCAGTGAATTGCATTGGATTCGGCGGAACTCCCAATAGCTGCGCGACGAGCTTTGAGCAGTATGTTGAGTGACGATCGTCCCAATTGAATTCGTTATCATAGGGAACCCCGATAAGGCTTAGCGCGATGTT
>DATLHP010000071.1:0-7161 GCA_035539835.1 Bdellovibrionales bacterium | reverse complement strand
AGACAAGTTTACGATCAATTCGGACACGCCGGCGCGCAAGCTGGCTTCCGACCAGGACAAAATCCTTTCGAGGGATTTGGACGAGGCGCTGGTGGCCCTTTCGGAGCTGGCGCAGCGGGTGGTTTCGGCGCCGGCCAAAACGAAAACTTTCAAGACATCTTCGGTGACATCTTCAGTGATTTTTTTGCAGGACGCGCTCGTCCGGGGGCCGCGGGCCCTGGTGCAGGCCCACGGGGGCCAACTCGAAATCGCGGCGCCGATCTTCGTTACACTTTGAACGTTTCGTTTGAAGAAGCGGCATCGGGAACAGATAAGCAGATCAACTTCATTCGCCAGCGAGGCGGAAAAGAAGAGACGGCAAAATTGTCTGTCACCGTTCCGGCAGGTGTGAAGTCAGGCCAACGCCTCAAACTTCGCGGCGAAGGCGACGCCCCTCCGATGGGCGGAACCGCCGGAGATCTCTACGTCATTGTTAGTATCCAAGAACACCCGCTCTTCAAGCGCGTGGAAAACGATGTGCACATGGATCTTCCGATCAGCTTCGTCGATGCCGTTAGCGGAACGTCAGTCGAAATTCCGACCCTGACAGGTCGGGCTTCGCTGAAGATTCCGGCTGGTACGCCGTCTGGTCAGATTTTCCGCCTGAAAGGCAAAGGCTTTGCCTCGGTCGGAGGACCAGGTGTTGGCGACATGCTCGTGCGAATCGTCATCGACGTTCCGCGAGAGCTGAATGATGAACAAAAGGAACTCCTAAAAAAGCTTTCCTCGACTTTGAAGTCGACGCCGCTCGTGAAAGCCTATCAAGACAAAGTGGATCGCATTCTGAAGGCAAAAAAATGAAGTATCCAAGAACATTGGTTTCAGGTTTGATTTTTTCTCTTTTCACAAGTGCCTGCTCGGCCACTCTTCCCGTGAAGAAGGAGCCGGCCGTCGCGCCGCCCACAGCGGCAAAAGAACTGAGAGCCGCTGAGTCTCTTGTGCGCGCACGCGATTATAGAAAAGCTGTTCCGCGCCTGAAGCGTCTCGCACTTGAGAATCCAGACTCTGATGTGTCTGACGACGCACATTTTTGGCTTGCTGAAATCGCAACCGTTCAAGGCAACCACAAAGAAGCAATTCTCGAGTACAGAGCCGTCACCGAAGCGCAAACCGCAAGTCCCCTCGAAGCACGTGCTCGCATAAATCTCACGCGCCTTCTCTTAAAGCAGGGCCTTGTTGATGAGGCAGAGAAAGAGGCGAAGCTTCTGGCGCGAATGCCGGCGATGCCAGAAAATCTTCAGATTGAAGCAAAGCTTGTTCAATATGAAGTGCTGGCAGCAAAAGGAAACTACGTCGAAGCACTTGTTCCTTTGGTGCTCGTTGCCGAACAACATCCGAATCCTGATGAGCGAACTAAGTATCGCCAGCGCGCACTCGACTTTTTGGATTCGAAGCTCTCTAGCGACGACATGAAAGAGGTCGCCTCTGGCTCGAAGTACGGATTTCTGCAACCGATCGCCAAGTTTCGCTACGGTCTTGCGCTCGCCGAACAAAAAGACTTCAGCCGCGCTCGTTCACAGTTCGAAGACGTGGTGGAGCTCTCTCCTGGATCCGATCTCGCCGAACGCTCAGCTCGCTTGATTGAACAAATCGATGCGCGCAATCGCGTTGATCCGCGCACGATCGGTGTGATTCTTCCACTCTCTGGTCCACAGGCGGCGATTGGCCAAAAAGCTCTTCGCGCTGTACAGCTTGCGCTTGGAGTTTACGGCAAAGCTCAGTCGAACTTCCGTATCGCCGTGATCGACAGCGAGGGAAATCCAGACGTCGCCCGTCGCGGTGTCGAAGAACTCGTTCAAAAAGACAATGTCATTGCGCTTGTCGGCGGACTCTTGAGTAAAACAGCGGTTGTCGAAGCTTCGCGAGCAGAAGACTTCGGTGTTCCGGCGATTATGCTTTCACAAAAATCAGGCCTGACTCAAGCTGGCGATTCGATCTTCAGAAACGCAGTGACCAGCCAAACGCAAGTTCGCGCATTGTTGGATGTCGTGATGGGCAAACTCGGCATGAAGCGCTTTGCGATTTTGTTCCCGAACGACGCCTATGGCGTCGAATACGCAAACTTCTTCTGGGATGAGGCGATGTCTCGCGGTGGTCAAATCACCGGCGCCCAACCTTATGATCCAAAAGAAACCGATTTCCGTGGTCACGTGCAACGCCTCGCTGGAATGTTTTATTCAGAAGATCGCGCGAGCGAGTATCGTCACAACCTCAAGCTGTATACCGAGAAGAATCCAAAGCGTGGTGCGCGACAAGCGGCACCAGCTCTTGAGGAGCTCATGCCGCCAATCATCGATTTCGATGCGATCTTTATTCCCGACACGGCTCGTGCGGTTGGACAGATTGCGCCGATGTTGGCCTACAACAACATTCGTGACGTGAGACTCTTGGGAACAAATGCGTGGAACAGTCCCGCGCTGATTCAGCGCGGACAAAAGTTCGTTGAAAAAGCTGTCTTCGTCGATAGCGCTTTGACCAACGATCCTTCATACCGCAGCTCACCGTTCTTCTCCGCTTTCGTTGCTACGTTTGAAGAAGAGCCTGGCCTAACCGAGCTTCAAGCCTACGACTCGGCTCTTATTCTTCGACAGCTGATTGCGGGTGGTGAAACCACTCGCGTCGGTCTGCGCGAGCGCATGGCCTCACTCAGAGATTTCCCGGCAGCAACCGGTCGCCTCTCGATCACTGATCAGCGCGAAATCGAAAGACCATTGACGGCTCTGACCGTCGAGAACGGCGCTATCGTTCCTTTCGAATCCATCCAGCGGTAGTAAGTACCGCAGGCCTCAATTCCAATAGAACCCTGACGTGCCCGGATTGTTCCCGGGCCCTTATCCTTTCCATCAAAACATTTGATACGGATTTTCGTGGTCTTTCCTAACCGGATTTTCAACGAGGACCGTCACAAGGACACGATGCTGCTTGGCCGTAGGGCCTGAAAGCAGAACGACTGGAGGGTTTATGAAATCGGTTTCAAATCAATTGATCAACGAATGTAAAGCGAAGCTCCTCGAGGCGAAACGGGAGCTGATGAATCGCGTGCGTTCGGGACGAGCCGAGTTCCAAACCTTCGACAAAGCTGGCGGAGACGAAGCCGACCAAACGATGAACTTGATGGCAGAAAACGATTTTCTGACATCACAAACGCGCCTGAAGCATCAACTCTTAGAGATCGAGTTTGCTTTGGCGAGAATCGACGGTGGCCGTTTTGGTATCTGCGAAGAAACTGAAGAACTGATTGAAGAAGAGCGCTTGCGTGCACTGCCCTGGACTCGTCTGAGCATCGAAGGTGCAGAAATCAGAGAAGCAGCCGGACGGCGCTACGCGCGACCATAACGCGCGCTCATCGATATGTGCGCTCTTGACGCGCGACCGAATCTGACAGATTTACGGTGAGAATCACGGATTGATCTCACTTAGCGGCTCCGCCCAATCTGTGTCATGGATGACGCAGGCGAGCGGAAATGCGTCGGTCTGATTACAAAATCCTCAAAGCATTCACAATGTTAATTCGGGTTAACGGTCTCACTGCGGAAACACTGAGCAACGTCGATTTTTACGTGACAAGGTCTAGCTCCCTCTTTAGAAGCTTACAAAACCTGTTGCGCCTCTCATTTTACGAGGGGAATGGGTGCACATTTTTTGGGCACCCATCGTAAGGGAACTTGGCGCCACCGGCAGGAAGAGAGAGGGAGATAATGAATTCGAACGAACTACAGATGTTCAAAGATCTACTGTTGAAGCAGAGAGCTGAGATTCTGAACAAGGCCGATTCATTCTTGAACGAATCAGCGATCGAATCGACAGCACAAGGTGACGAAGGCGACCTCGCGGTTTCTGAACTCAACCTTTCAATGAGCCTTCGTTTGCAAGAACGCCAAACTCAACTTTTGCAAAAGATCGATCGTGCTCTTGGAAAAATCGAAGAGGGCTCTTTCGGTCTTTGTGAGCAGTGCGAAGAGCAGCTTCACATCAACCGCCTGATCGCTCGTCCAGTCGCAACTCTTTGCATCGCCTGCAAAGAAGAACAAGAAAGCCGCGAACGCGTTTTCGCGTAATTCAAATCGCATTCAATAACGAAAAGCCGCTCCCCTTTGGTGCGGCTTTTTCTTTTTCACTTTAGACGACCTTCGGCGGGTCCAGCCACGATCATCACAGTTAAGTCGAGTCGAGGACTTAGACCATCGACCCTCGTGTGGCTTTTCTCTCACTCGCCGTTGGCTCTGATCTTTCCCTAAACGCTGTGAAATTAACGATTTCAGGACCATTTTCGCAGGGGCCGGCATTAAAGCGTACCCGCGCCGACACCGAGAAGACTGTACGTGAATCTCTCACCCGCTTGGTATTGCGGAGGACTGAAAAAATGGCTTTTGACGATAAAGTGACCGAAGTTCCTGAAACCCTCCCGATGCTGCCGGTACGTGACATTGTAGTTTTCCCCTACATGATCCTTCCGCTCTTCGTCGGTCGTGAGGCATCGATCCGCTCGGTCGAAGAAGCTTTGGCGAAAAACCGCCTGATCTTCTTGGCCTCGCAAAAAGAGATCACTGAAGAGAACCCTTCAGAAGAAACGATCTATCAGGTCGGAACCATCGCTCGCATCATGCGCATGCGCAAACTTGCTGATGGCCGCGTGAAGATCTTGATCCAAGGCGAAGCTAAGGGTCGCATCAAAAAATACGTTAAATCATCGCCGAACTTCGAAGTGTCGGTTGAGAAAATCGCAGAAGCGGAAACAGCTGGTACTCCAATCGAGTACGAAGCAATGATCCGCAACGCACGCGAGCAACTCGAGAAAATCATTGCGCTCGGTCGCATGCTTTCTCCGGACATCCTTCTTATCTTGGATGACGTCAGCGATCCAGGCCGCTTGGCTGACTTGATCGCGTCGAACCTTGGTTTGAAAGTCACAGACGCTCAACGCGTTCTCGAAACTTCAGATGCAAAACAACGTCTTCAACTCGTCAACGAAATCCTCGCTAACGAACTCGAAGTTCTGCAAATGCAGGCTCGTATTCGCAACACAGCGAAAGACGAGATGTCGAAGTCGCAGCGTGAATACTTCTTGCGCGAGCAAATGCGCGCTATAAAGAGTGAACTCGGTGAAAACGGCGCTGACTCGAAAACCGAAGAACTCGATGAAGTTCGCGAAAAGATCATCAACGCTGGAATGCCAGAGACTGTACAAGTAGAGGCTCTGAAACAACTCGCTCGCCTCGAGCGCATGCACCCAGACGCTTCAGAAGCGTCGATGGTTCGCACGTACCTCGACTGGATGATCGATCTTCCTTGGAACAAGAGCTCGGTCGACAATCTCGATCTCACTCGCGCCCAAGATGTATTGAACGAAGATCACTACGAACTCACAAAAGCGAAAGAGCGCATCCTCGAGTTCCTCGCGGTTCGCCAACTCAAGCCAAAAGATGTCAAAGGTCCAATCCTTTGTTTCGCTGGTCCTCCAGGTGTTGGTAAAACTTCGCTTGGTAAGTCGATCGCTCGCTCAATGGGTCGCGAATACTTCCGTATCGCACTCGGCGGCGTAAAAGACGAAGCCGAAATCCGCGGTCACCGCCGTACGTATGTCGGCGCGATGCCAGGAAAAATCATTCAAGCTCTGAAACAGATCAAGACCAATAACCCGGTTATCGTTCTCGACGAGATCGACAAGCTTGGTTCGGACTTCCGCGGAGATCCATCAGCGGCAATGCTCGAGGTTCTTGATCCTGAACAAAACAACTCGTTCCGCGATAACTACTTGAACGTCGACTTCGATCTTTCGAATGCGCTGTTCTTGGCAACCGCGAACGTTGTTGAAAACATCCCTGCGGCTCTTCGCGACCGTATGGAGCTCATCCACATCCCGGGCTACACCGAGAACGATAAGCTTCACATCACGAAGAAGCACTTGGTTGAGCGCCAAATGGAAAACAACGGCGTCGACCATAAAGAGATCGAATTCACTGACGAAGGCCTCAAGTTCTTGATCGCTGGCTACACTCGTGAAGCCGGTGTTCGTAACCTCGAGCGCGAAGTCGGTTCGGTCTGCCGTAAAGTAGCGAAGCTGAAAGTTTCTGGTCACAAAGAAAAAGTCGTCATCACTGGCGAAAAAGTGGCAGAGCTTCTCGGCGCTCCGAAGTTCATCCGCGAAGAAAAACTGAAAGAGAACCAAGTCGGTATCTCGACAGGCCTCGCATGGACTCAAGCTGGCGGCGAAGTTCTCTACGTCGAAGCTTTGAAAATGAAGGGCAAAGGCGGATTCATCCTCACCGGCCAAATGGGCGATGTGATGAAAGAATCAGCGAGCGCGGCATTCAGCTACGCACGCGCTAACGCGAAAGACTTCGGTATCGATGAAGACTGGTGCGATAATCACCAAGTTCACATCCACATGCCGGCGGGTGCGATTCCGAAAGATGGTCCTTCAGCAGGTATCACACTTGCGACGGCGATCATCTCTTTGATGACTGATACTCCGGTTCGCGCTGATATCGCGATGACAGGCGAAGTGACTCTACAGGGTCGCGTTCTTCCGGTCGGCGGCATCAAAGAGAAGGCTCTTGCGGCTCTTCAACAGGGTGTAAAAACAGTGATCGTTCCTTTCCAAAACCAAAAGGACGTTCTCGAAATCCCTGAAGAGTTCAAGAAGCAGATCAACTTCATCTTCGTAGAACACCTCGATGAAGTCTTGGCTCTCGCTCTTGAAGAAAAAGTCGGTCGCGTTGGAAAACGCTCGACTCCGGCAGCTGGCGGCAAAAAAGGCAAAGGCGCCGCAGCCGCTTCAGCAGCGTAACAAGAACACATTGACCATAAAAAGGCAGCCACTCGGCTGCCTTTTGTTTTTGAACTCGTAGAAAACCGTTAGAAGGAGATTCGATTGAAACTGCTCATCTTAGTTCTCGGCCTGACTTTTTCGGTTGTGAGTTTTGCCGCCAAAGACAAAAAAAGAATGCCCGCGTCGCCCTCGCCTGAGCCGACCGAGATTTCAGAAAAAATGGATGCGAAGTTGAAAGCTCTTTCTATCCATAGATACGATTGCAGCGCCGACCTGACCATTTCCTCAAGCGGCGGCCTGGGCTCATTTGATACCAAGGACTCTCAAACTGTTTTCGCGCGAAGCGAAGC
>DATLHP010000070.1:0-3874 GCA_035539835.1 Bdellovibrionales bacterium | reverse complement strand
AGAGTGGCTATTCGGATTACTTGAGAAAAGTTCTCGAGACAGTTTGAAGGAAGATTGATGAAGCTATTGGTCACAGGCGGAGCAGGCTACATCGGATCTCACGCGGCCTATCAGTTGGTCGAAGCTGGGCATCAAGTCACTGTGATTGATACCCTAGACTCTGGTCACCGCTGGGCAGTTCCGCCTGAAGCAGAATTCATTGAAGGTAGTATCGGTGATGTCGCATTGCTCGATAGTGTCTTTTCGAAAAACTCGTTTGCGGCTGTACTTCATTTTGCCGCTCATATCGAAGTTGAAGAATCTGTCTCAAGTCCGGCGAAGTATTTTAAGAACAATACCTGCAATACGGTGAACCTCTTTGATGCTTGCTTACGACACGGCGTCGGCAAGGTGATCTTTTCGTCGACGGCAGCTGTCTACGGCGAGCCGACGCAATCACTTGTGCCTGAGAATGCGGCGTTGGCGCCGGTGAATCCCTATGGTTGGACGAAGCTCATGAGCGAGCGAGTTCTGCAAGAGCTAGCAGCGCCATCAAAAGATCTTCGCTACGTGATTTTGCGGTACTTTAACGTCGCTGGCGCACGCCTCGACGGAAAGATCGGTCAGACCGGCAAGAAGTCCACTCACTTGATCAAGATCGCAGCCGAAGCAGCGGCAGGAAAACGTACGCAGATGTCGATCAACGGCAATGACTACGAGACAGCGGATGGCACCTGCTTGCGTGACTACGTTCACGTCGAAGACCTTGCGTCGGCGCATTTGGCAGCGCTCGACTATCTTGATCGCGGTGGAAAGTCTGACATCTTCAACGTTGGCTACGGCAAGCCGTATTCCGTTCGCGAAGTGATTTCTGTTATGAAAGAAGCGAGTGGTGTCGATTTCAAAGTTGTCGAAGGCCCGCGCCGCGCAGGGGATCCGGCATCACTCGCTGCCGATGTGGCGAAGATACGAGGCGCTTTTAATTGGTCGCCGAAGTATCAAGATCTCAATCTGATCTGCAAGACCGCTTTTAACTGGGAAAAAGAACTCATCAAACGCGGCTTTACTCGTAAATAACCGGTAGATCCCGACAGTAAAGATAGAATTTCGTTCGGCTGAACTTCGTATGAACCGGCTGTCCCGTGCGTTCGTACTCGGCCTTTGCTTGTTCACAGAACGAGCGCTCAGTATCTGGTTCATTTCGGTAATTCATCATCTGCGAAAGATTGGCTGCGAAAGCGAGCACGAGAAAGATCGCAATGACATTCATCGACACAGACTGCGGGTTTCGTTTCACAACCCATAGAAGACCAAGTGCCGTCAGAATGAGTGCGACCGAAGTCAAAGCGTCGTGAATGGTGTTCGTCTTATAGATTCCGTACGGATAAAGCGCTGCTTGCAGAACAATAAGCCCTGCGAGCCATCTGAAGTCGATACGCGAAAAAGTGATTTCATTCGTGGCCCAGCGCTCAAAGAACCGCGCTGCAAGCAAAGCAAGTGCGGGAGTGAAGAGCAAATAGAGAAAGCCGTGCACCATGACATATTCGTGTCCAATCAGTGCGTAAAGAAATCCTGTGCCGCCAGCAAGCCACACGGCTTGAGATCGCCCTTTGCCACGAATGAGCTCAAAGAAGGCGACGGCTGAGAGCAGTGGTCCTAAGAGTCGCGATTGTGTGGTGAAGAAGTTTCGAACGAAATGAACAGGTTCGAGCCAGCCGCCGTTATCGGGCTTCACATAGCCCGGCGCCAAAAGCTTCATCTTTAGAAATGCAACGACATCGAATGTCTGGTGCAGCCACATCATTGTTGCGAGGGCGACATTGAAAGCGACCGCACCGCACACGAAAATTAGAACTCGGTCTCGACGCAAGAAAGCAGCTCGAAGCCAGAGCACTCCGAACATCAAGTATCCAGGCCATGCGGTGATGCCGGCAACCAAAGCCAATGCGCAGGCCGAGAGAGTTCGGTTTCCCAACGCAAGATAGGCTGAAAGCAAGGTGAAGGTGACCGTGAATTCGCCGATGAAGTCAGGATGAGTTCCGAAGTAAAGTCCGCCCAGAAAGATCGCTTGCATCGTCGCTGCAAGCCACGGAAAAAGCTCGCTTTCAGGACGAGCGCGTCGTGCGATCAATCCAACGAGACCAATATTGATCGTCGAAAATAACAGGATGAAAAGCCGGTATGCCCACTCTGCGTTTCCGAAGACCGATGTCCACGCCCAGAGTGCGAAGAGGATTGTTGGTGGGTGGTTTGGATAGTAACGAACTGGTTCTTTCATTCCGCAGCGTTCGTGTGGAATACCCTTCGACTCTGCGAGCGGTGTTCGTTTCAGGCATTCGGCGTATTCGGTGGTAAGGGCGCCGCCGTAGTTATAGTGGTCTGCTCTTTTCCAGGGATCGTCGATTCGGTAGAACTTACCGAGAATGCCGAGAGCAATCAGGATTCCGCAGACCCACTTCAGCTGACGCATCGGCTGATGGCTTGAATGGCGCCGGCATTGTCAGAGAGAACGAAAACGTGGATGCCCGGAGCGCCGTGTTTTCGCAGCTCGCTCGACAGGCTCAAGAATGCGTCCACGGCTGCGTGAGGCGCAGCGGCGGCATCCGCGTCCGTCTTGGGCAATCTTGCAAGATGTCTCTGTGGCATTGAAACGCCGAAACGCTGCGCGGTTTTCAGAGCTTGCTCTTGTGATTTCAAAAGACGAGCACCAGGAAGAATCGGGATATGGACTCCCTGTTTCGCGGAGTCTTCTAAAAATCTTGCGTAAGCTTCCCCATCAAAGAGCATTTGTGAGATCGCGTATTCAGCCCCGGCTTGGACCTTTTGTGCGAAGTACCCGATACGCTCGGTTTCAGTTGAGGCTTCCGGATAACAAGCAACGCCGATACAGAAATCGAGTTCTTGTTTCTCTTTCGTTTTGAAACCGGCTCGATCGAGATATTGGCCAGAGTTGAGTTTCTTAATTTGTTCGACGAGTTGATAGGCGTACATGTGACTGCCAGGTCGTGGAGCCCACGTGTCGACACCCTTGGGTGGATCTCCACGCAGCGCCAAGATGTTTCGGATTCCCATGAAGTGGTGATCGATCAGTTGGTTTTCGACCTCTTCTGGCAAAAGGTCGCGACAGGTGAAGTGCGCAATGCAAGGCTTGCGAAACCCATCCTTTACCATTTGTGCGATGGGAAGGCTTCCGCCGCGAAGACTGCCTCCGGCGCCTTTTGTCACTGCAAGAAATTGAGCGCCAGCTTCCGTGAGCCCGTGAATCTGTTCTACGATGGCCATCGGACTTGAGCCGTTCCGAGGAGGAATGATCTCGGCAGAGACTGTAAAGCTTCCGTTCTGGATGATGTCGGTGATCTTGCGATCCGGAACGATGGCGAACTTATTCATTGAAGTCGTCTCCGCGGCCTTCGCCGCCGTTAACTCCAAAATATTTCGCGTCAGGATGATGGAAGACGATCGCCGATACGCTGGCCTCAGGGTCCATCATGAAACCTTCGGTGAGTTGAACGCCGATGTCTTGCGGAGCCAAGAGTTCGAACAGAAGCGCTTGGTCTTCGATGCGCGGACATGCGGGGTAGCCGAAGGAATAGCGCTTGCCCTGATATTTGGCTTGGAATCGATCCATCATCGTCATGTTCGGATCATCAGGGAATCCCCAAGTCGAACGAATGAACGAGTGCATGTATTCTGCGTAAGCTTCTGCGGATTCGATCGCGAGCGCCTGCAAAATATGAGATTTCAAGAACTCGCCTTTTCCTTTGAGTTCTGCCGATACTTCGCGAACATTTCTGCCGACAGTCGTAACGAACATCGCGAATGCATCGGGACGTGCGCCCATTGGGCTCAGGTAATCCGAAAGGCAAAGGCCTTCGCCTTTTGTTTGACGAAGGAA
>DATLHP010000069.1:0-7684 GCA_035539835.1 Bdellovibrionales bacterium | reverse complement strand
GAATCTCCTCGCGCTTGATGTCCGAAAGGTACCAAAGCGCATCATGCCGAGGCAGGCCTATTCGGTGAGAAAGCAGATCGATGAGGTTCGCTTCCTCCGTTGCACGTTTGTTCATCAGCGCAAATTCTGGAAAAATATTTTTCACTGGCGAATTGAATTCAACCAGTCCGCGGGATTCAGCCATCTTCAGCGCGAAGCTTGTGAATGCTTTGCTCGTCGAGCCAATCGCGAAAAGCGTTTTGCTGGTGACGGGTAAGTGCTTTTCGCGATCGCGATAACCATAACCCTTAGCGAAGATGACCTTGCCATCTTTAACGATCGCAATCGACAAACCAGAGTTAGCAGAAGGTTGAGTGCTTTTAAGTGCCGCCGAAATGACTGAGTCGAGCGATTCAGGGGTTTGAGCGAAAACCATCGCGGGTGCCAGGACAATCGCGACAACGAAAAGAATGAATTTGATTGTTTTCATAGACACGCTCATAGCCAAGACGTGACGTCATGTCTATGAACAGTGCGATCCGATGTGAACAAATTAGATTCAGTTTACCTAACACTCTTCATCGGTGTCGTAAGACGTTTTCAATGACGTCTTTTCTGCATGACGCTCAATTGCAAATCGCACCAATTCGTCGAGAAGTTTCGAGTATGGAAGCCCCGTTGCTTCCCACAACTTCGGATACATGCTGATTTTTGTGAAACCAGGGATCGTGTTGATCTCGTTTAGATAAAGCTCACCATTCTTGCGATCTAAGAAAAAATCGACGCGAGCCATGCCGGCGCATTCGAGAACTTTGAAAGCATGAATCGAAAGATCCTGAATGCGTTTTACAATATCTGCCGTAACATTCTTCGCTGGAATTTCGAGAAGTGCGCCATTCTCGTCCATATACTTCGCTTCGTAGCTATAGAATTCATGTTGCGGAATGATTTCCCCGACGATGCTCGCTTTGGGCTCATCATTGCCAAGCACAGAACACTCGAGCTCTCGTGCTTCGACACCTTTTTCGGCGAGAATTTTGTTGTCGTAAGCAAAGGCGAGTTCGAATTTTTCAAGTGCATCAGCTTCTGATTTCACTTTGCTCACGCCAACGGATGATCCCATATTTGCCGGCTTCACAAAAAATGGAAATCCAAACTCTTTGATCGCTTTTTGAATCGCCGCCTGTTTGTTCTTCGCAAACTCGAATTTCTTAAATACGAGAGTCGGTACGACCGGAATGCCGGCAGCCTTCAACAGACGTCGCGAAACATCTTTGTCCATTCCGACCGCAGAGCCAAGAACACCAGATCCGACGTAAGGAATGCCACTCATTTCCAGTAAACCCTGAATCGTTCCATCTTCGCCGTAGGTTCCGTGCAGGATCGGAATGATGACGTCGAATTTCCCAGAAGTCGCATCGTCGCCTGAGGCAGAGGGCTCGGTTCGAATCAGTGATTTATTCGACTCGTATGGAACGAGACTCACCAATTCCTTTTCTTTATTGAGCTTCAAGAGCCGCGGATTTTCAGCATGGGCGAGGACTTTAGTTTCCGATGGCAAAAGCCATCGACCACCTTTGTCGATACCGACCAAAACCACTTCGTATTTTGATTTGTCGAGGGCATTGAAAACCGAGACAGCCGAGGTGATGCTGACCTCATGCTCTCCAGACTTCCCACCAAAAACGATCGCCACACGAAGCTTCTTCTGTGCCATAAATTTTCACTCCCGCTCTAAAATCCTAAGCCCCAAAACGAGGTTTCTCCGAAGAAAATTCCGTCTCTGGACCTGGGAACTCATAAGACGCAGCTGAGCGTTCGTCTGCTTGCAGGTCTAGGCGCGCTAACTTGACGGAATTACAGGCAGGAAGTAGTTTTCCGGCGACTCCAAAGAGTCTAGAAAGATCCCCGACAATGTTCTCCGGAATCGTTGAAACTCAAGCTCGTGTTCAGTCAGCGAAACGCGATCGCGGCCTCGTTATCATCGAGGTCGAGCGGCCGGCCGATTTCAATGACCTGAATATCGGCGATAGCATCGCCACCAGCGGCGTTTGCCTAACCGTTGAAGCCTTTGATCAAAAAAGCATCCGCTTTGCACTCGGCCAAGAAACTCTGAGCATCACAGGTTGGAACGAGTCGGAGCTCGCAGACGCGAAGGTGAATCTTGAGCGCTCGCTCCGAATGGGCGATCGCATTCACGGTCACATGGTGAGCGGACATGTCGATGGCGTGGGCCTAGTGAAAGTCTGCACTGACCTTGGTGGTTCGGTTCAACTCGATGTTCAAGCGCCAAAAGATCTTTTGCGCTACGTATGGAAGAAGGGCAGCTGGGCAGTGAACGGAGTCAGTTTGACCGTGAACTCAGTCAATGCGCGCGAGGGCATCGTGAGCATGTGCTTGATCCCAGAAACCCTGCAAAGAACGAATCTTGGAAATCTCAAAGTCGGCGATCGAGTGAATCTCGAAGTCGACATGATGGCGAGAGCCATCGTTACTACCATTACCGAGCGCGAATTGGCGCTGGCGGAAGGAAAAGAGTCATGACGCCGATTCCAGAACTCATCGAAGACATTAGAAACGGCAAGATGGTTCTCCTCGTCGATGACGAGGACAGAGAAAACGAAGGTGACCTCGTTGTTGCCGCCGATTTCATTACCCCCGAAATCATCAACTTCATGGCGCGTGAAGCTCGTGGCCTTATCTGTCTTTCGCTCACGCAAGAGCAGATTGAGCGCCTCAAGCTCCCACTGATGGTCAAAGAAGAGCAAAACTACTCTCCGAACAAAACGGCGTTCACAGTGAGTATCGAAGCGGCCAACGGCGTTTCGACAGGGATCTCCGCTGCAGATCGCGCGCACACGGTCCGTGTTGCTAGTAGCCCGCAAGCGAAGCCAAGCGATCTCATCGTTCCAGGCCATATCTTCCCAATTCGCGCGAAAGATGGCGGTGTTCTCAAGCGTGCTGGTCACACCGAAGGCAGTGTCGATCTCGCTCGTCTCGCTGGTCTCAATCCGGCAGCTGTGATCTGCGAAGTGATGAATGACGATGGAACAATGGCTCGCGTTCCACAGCTGAAAGAGTTTGCTCTCAAGCACGGCATCAAGATGGGTACGATCACTGATCTCATTCGATACCGCGTTCAAAACGAGACTCACGTCCAAGAGGCAGCGCAAGCGCTTCTTCCAAACAGTTTCGGTCAGGACTTCCAAGTTCGTGCGTTCACGAACTCGCTCGACAATGCGGAACATCTTGTCTTGCAAATGGGTGAGATCAACCCCGATGAGCCGGTTCTCGTTCGCGTTCATAGCGAGTGCATGACTGGTGACGTTTTCGGAAGCCAACGCTGCGATTGCGGCCCACAGCTTCACAAGGCGATGGAGATCATCGCCAAAGAAGGCAAAGGCGTTATTCTGTATCTTCGCCAAGAAGGTCGAGGCATTGGTCTCGCGAATAAAATCCGAGCATACCAGCTGCAAGATCAGGGAATGGACACCGTCGAAGCCAATCTTCATCTTGGTTTTCCAATGGATAAACGCGAGTACGGAATCGGCGCTCAGATCCTACGTGCTGTGGGAGTGCGCAAAATGCGCTTGATGACAAACAATCCGTCGAAGCGCGTGGGACTCAGCGGCTATGGAATCGAGATCGTTGATCGAGTTCCCTTGATCATCGAAGCGAACCGAAACAACATTGGATATCTGAAAACTAAACGAGAAAAAATGGGTCATGAGTTCGATAACTAAGAATCAAGGCGAAGGCCAAGTGATCGGCCAAAAAGGCGAGCTGAACGGCAAGGGTCTGACCATCGGTGTCGTCACGGCAAGATGGAACTCAGGCATCACGTCGAAGCTCGAGGCTGGCGCGTTCGCGACGCTCAAGGAGCTTCGCTGTGACGAGATCCGTGCCGTCAGTGTTCCGGGAGCTATCGAAATTCCCGTCGCAGTGAAAGCGCTTCTCGAAAGCGGTTGTCATGGTGTCGTTGCTCTTGGCTGTGTGATTCGCGGTGAGACCACCCATTACGAATATGTCTGCAACTCGGTGGAGCGCGCTTGTACAGAGCTCGCGCTGGCAACTGGAAAACCGATTGGTCATGGGGTTTTGACGACCGAAAATCTCGAACAGGCGCAAGAGCGAGTCGGAGGTCGTCACGGCCACAAGGGCGCTGAGGCGGCTGAAGTTACGGTCGAAATGGTCCGTTTGGTTCAGGCGATTCGTGCAAACCAGATTCACGCGAAAGTTTAATGGCGAAGAAGGAAGCGAAAGACACAAATCAGTCCCAAGGTTCGTCACATCAGGTGGCGCCACAGGAATCGCGCAAACGTAAGCGCGAAGTCGTCGCCGTTCTCTGTCTTGCGCTCTTATTTCTGATCCTGACTTGGGTTCAGTTCAAGCTTCTGAACATCTCGCAGCAGCTTCCGTTCGAGCACTCGATCTTCTTCTTCGGACTCGTTAACTTCAACATCATCATCTTGCTACTTCTGTTCTTCTTGATCTTCCGCAACGTCGTGAAGGTCTTTGTCGAGCGCCGAGGCAAGGTCATCGGAAGCTCGCTCAAAGCGAAACTCGTCGCTGCATTCTCGCTCTTTGCTCTCATTCCGACGGTTCTGATGTTCTTGGTTTCCGTTTTTTATATCAACTCGAGCTTCGATAAATGGTTCTCGCTCCGAATGGCATCGGTCTTGAGAAACTCACTCGAGGTCAACCAAGAGTACATTTTCTCGGCGCGAAAAAAGAATTTCAACTTCGCAAACCAGGTCGCGCGCTCAGTCGAAAAGACGGACGATGCGAAACTAGAAAAGCTTCTTGGCGATTTCCGTGAGCGCTACCTGCTCGATGCCGTGGAGTATTACCCAGGCCTTTTCGGCGGTCGTACCGTCGCACTTTCGAATGACGAAAGTCTGCCCGAAATTCCGAAAGTTTCACTCGAGTTCTTGCGCAAAGGCGTCTCGCAGCGCTCAGAAGCGTCGATGATTCACCACTTCGGCGCCGGAAACCTGGTTCGCGTCATTGTCCCTGTTAATCGCGGGAGCGAAAAGGGCGCCGTGGTCGTCTCGGCCTTCATTCCGATATCGCTCATCAACAAGATGGACGACATCTCTGCTGCGCACGAAGAATTCCGAAACCTCAATCCGCTTCAGTATCCACTGAAGTCGATCTATCTAATCCTCCTCGTCATGATGACCCTCGTGATCATCATGTGTGCGACGTGGTTCGGATTCTATCTCGCCAAAGAATTGTCGATCCCACTCGAAACTCTTGGTTTGGCGACAAGACGGGTTTCACAAGGGGATTATCGCCCCGTTCGTTTGTCTTCGGGCAGCGCCGAGATCAACCAATTGATTTCGAACTTCAACCAGATGACCGGCAACCTCGATCGTTCGCAAAAAGAGCTTCTCGAGGCGAACCAACACATTTCCGAAACCCTCGAGCGTCTCGACGAGCACAGTCGTTATGTGCAGGTCGTTCTCTCGAACGTTACGACAGGCGTCGTGTCGCTCGATCACACGGGTCGAATCACGACGGTGAACCGTCACGCGGCTCAGCTTCTCGGCATCGACCCGAACGAGTATGTCGGTCGCAACGTCAAAGACGTTCTCGATCAGACTTATTACAAAATGTTCTCTGAACTTCAGGCCACGATGCGCGAACACAAAGCAGTGACTCTGCAAAAAGAAATTCGCATCGAAATCGAAGGTCGTTCGATCCCTCTGCAAATGAGCCTGTCACTCTTGCAGGATGAAAAGGGAAATGACGTCGGCAAAATCCTCGTCTTCGATGATCTGACGATGCTCATCAATGCTCAGCGTGCAGCTGCTTGGACCGAAGTCGCGCGTCGTATCGCTCATGAAATCAAGAACCCACTCACGCCAATTAAGCTCTCAGCGCAGCGGCTTGAGAAAAAGTTCGGGGCCCAGATCGGTGATCCGGCGTTCTCATCTTGTATTTCGATGATCATTCGTCAAACCGATGATCTGAAACGATTGGTTAACGAGTTCTCTAACTTCGCGAGACTTCCGCAGTCTCGCCCAGTGATGTCGAGTTTGAACGCCGTCATCGACGAAGCGCTAGAACTTTACAAAACGGCGCATCGCGAAGTTCAATTCAAGTTCGAACCTGATTCACAGCTGCCGGAGTTCAAGTTCGATCCGGATCAGCTCAAGCGAGCGATTATCAATCTTCTTGATAACGCTGTTGCCGCCGTGCGCGACAGTGGCGCAGGTCGCGTGTCGGTCCGAACTCAATATGATAGCCTTTTGAAGCTCGTTCGCGTTTCGGTTCTCGACAATGGCGTCGGCATCGACGACGCCAGCCGGGATCGCGTTTTCGAACCGTATTTCAGTACGAAAGAAAGCGGAACGGGTCTTGGCCTCTCGATCGTGAAAAGGATCGTCGAGGATCACAACGGTTTCATTCGTGCGCTCGCCAACGAGCCCAACGGCACGAAGCTCATCATCGAGCTTCCGGTGGCTGAGGGTGAGTCGAACGCGCCGATGGTGAAGCTGGCATCCGCATCCGGCGGAGCAGGGATAGAGGAGTAATATGGCCACGCAAGAAAACGCCACCAGTACAGTAACGGATCGCTCGGGCGTTCGTGTTCTCGTCGTCGACGACGAGTCGGCCATCCGCCAGGTCCTCAGCGAGAGTTTGGCTGACGACGGTTACACAGTAAAAACCGCTCGCAGTGGTGAAGAGGGCCTTCGTCTCATCGAAGAGTTCAAGCCAACAGTTGTTTTGCTCGATATCTGGATGCCGGGTTCTATGGACGGGATCGAAGTTTTGCAAAAAGCTCGCGCCAAACATCCGTCGACTGAATTCATCGTCATGTCTGGCCATGGAAACATCGAAACCGCTGTTAAGGCAGTAAAGCATGGCGCTTGGGATTTCGTCGAAAAGCCTCTCTCGATCGACAAAATCCTCATTCTCTTGAGCAATATCACTTCGTTTCAAAGCGAACGCGGAGAGAAAAACGCGCTCTTGAATCGTCTTCGTCGCAACATCGCCATCATTGGCGAGTCGCAACAGATGGTGAACCTGAAAGCCCTCATCGCACGAGTCGCATCGACGAATTCATGGGTTCTCATCACCGGCGAAAACGGCACAGGTAAAGAGCTTGTCGCACAAAACATTCACTACTTGAGCCAACGCGCCGGAAAACCATTCGTCGAAGTGAATTGCGCAGCGATTCCAGAAGATCTGATCGAAAGCGAACTCTTCGGTTACGAAAAAGGTGCTTTCACAGGGGCCGACAAAGCTCGTCGCGGAAAATTCGACCACGCCAACGGTGGAACGATCTTCCTCGATGAAATCGCCGACATGAGCCTCAAAACTCAGGCGAAAGTTCTTCGCATTCTTCAAGAGCGTAGATTTTCACGTGTCGGCGGCGAAGAGCTGATCGAAGTCGACGTTCGTGTGATCGCTGCGACGAACAAAAACCTCGAGCAAGAAATCAAAGAAGGCCGCTTCCGCGAAGATCTTTTCTATCGCCTCAATGTGATTCCTTGCCATGTTCCATCGCTCCGCGATCGTTCAGACGACGTTCCATCGCTCATCACTCATTTCAGCGAACAATTCGCGAAAGAGGGCGGCTACCGTCACAAGATTTTCTCCGAGCAAGGGGTCGAACGTCTTCGTCAATACGGATGGCCAGGAAACGTACGTGAACTCAGAAACTTCATTGAGCGAATCTACATCCTGACTCCAGGAG